>NZ_JBFAPT010000020.1:61505-228042 GCF_040676845.1 Nonomuraea sp. NPDC049504 | reverse complement strand
CGGCCGCGGCGACGGCCGGGACGGTGGCGGGCAGCGCCGAACTGGCGGGCAGGGCGCCGGGGGTGGCGGCGGTGTCGCGCGTGCTGGCGACCGCGTTCGCCGGGCCTTGGCCCGCGGGCGCGATGGCGTGCGACGCTCCCCGCTCGGCGGGCACGGCGGCGGGGGAGGCGGGGCGCTCGGCCGGGAGGGCGCGGTTGAGGGGCGCGGGGTCGGCGAGGGGGTGGGCCGGGCCCGGGGTGTGGACTGGGGCTGGGGTGTGGACTGGGGCTGGGGTGTGGGCTGGGGGCCGGACGGCGGGGGTTGCGGTTCCGGCTGCGTTCGAGGTGGTGGGGGTCGCGGCCGTGTTCGTGCTGGCGGGCAGGAGGGTGTCGCGGCGGGCGACGACCTCGCCCACGATGGTGTCGCCGCGGTGGGGTGGTGGTGTGGCGAGGGTCGGTTCGGCGGCTTGGTGGATCACGACGTGGCCGCCGCCGGTCGCGGTCGTGCCCGCGCTGTTGCTCGCGGTGTGAACGCCGCCGGCGTCGGCGGGGGTGTGGCCGGCGAGGCTGGTGCCGCCGTCACGGACGCCGGTCGCGCTGCCGGCGCCTGCGTGGGTTGCGGCCGGCTGATGCGCCCCGCCCCCGGGAGAGGCCGAGCTGCTTGCGGAGGGTCCGCTGGTGAGGCCGGTGGCGGGGGAGGGGGTCGGGCCGGGGTTGGGGGCTGAGGGGGGAGCGGGTGAGGGACCGGTGGTGAGTTCGCCGGCGGTGTCGAAGCGGGGGAGGTAGCTGACGCGGGCGCCGGCGGGGATGTCCAGGCCGCCGGCGACGCCGGACAGGAAGGTGTACTTCAGGTGGTCGGCGTCGAGCTGGCCGCTGAGGGCCAGGCCGGGTACGGAGCCGGCGGTGCCGGCCAGGCCGCCCATCAGGGCCTGGCCGTAGATGCCCTGTCCCAGGGCCGCCAGCTTGTCGCGCACGCCCAGCTCGGCGGCGGAGGCGACGTAGACCATCTCGCGGCTGAGCAGCCGCGACAGGGCCGCGTTCCCGGCGCCGAACAGGGCGCCGGTCAGCGCGCCGCTGCCGGTCGACATGGCCAGCGAGGCCAGGTCGAACTCGCCCGTCTCGCGTACCCCTCCGATGGCGTCGATGTGCTGGGCCAGCTGCACGCTCAGGTCCAGCCCGCCCATCAGGGCGCCGAACTTGAGCATGTTGCTCAGCACCAGCCGCTTGAGTGTCTCGATGTGCACCTTGGTCATCAACGTGCGGGTCTGGATCGCGGCCATCACGGCGGGCCCGTTGACGTAGATCCAGGCCAGCAGCCGGATGATCATCGCGGCGAGCAGGGCCAGCGCCGCGTAGATCATCCATTCGGTGTGCTGCATGCGCACGCCGTGGTCGTGCAGCGACCTGGCCTCGGCCCGCAGCGCCTCCACCAGCAGATCCACCAGCGCCTCGGGCGTGCCCTCACCGTCGGCGAGGTCCTCCTTGCCGCTGAGCGCGCTGAAGACCTGCTGGAAGTTCTCCTTGGCCGGCCCCTGCCACAGCTCCTCGCGCAGCATCCGCATGATGGCGCCGGCGTCCTCGGACTTCATCTCCTCCAGCGCGTCGGCCAGCGCGTTCAGCGCTTTCGACTCGCTGATCAGGGTGGGCACGTCGGCCTCGGGGACCGCCCCGCCCGTCAGCGGCTTGGCCAGCGGCTTGACGATGTCGGGCACCAGGTTCGGATCGAGCGGCATCTACTTCTTCTCCGTCCGCGGCAGGTCAGAACCCGGGAAGAACAGATCGGCGCCGGCCTCGGGCCCGAACAGGTCCTCGAAGGGGAGAGTGGGGGTGAAGGGCTCCATCAGCTCCCGCAGCTCGCCGGACACCTGCCGGGTGGCGTCCTTGATCTGGGCCATGATGGAGTCGGACAGCTCCGACGGTGACAGCTTGCGGTAGACCCGCGGGTCGAGCTCGATGGCCTGCACATCGCCTCGAGGGCCGACGGTGACGGTGACCATGCCGTCACGGGACTTGGCGGTCGCCGTCAGGTCGCGCATCTTCTCCTGCGCCTGTTTGAGCTGCTCGGCCTGCTGATTGACCTCCTTCACGAGCTGCTCCAGCAACCGCCAATGCTCTTGAGATGTCATCGCTGCCCTCAGATCAACGCCGCGTAACCGTGATCATCGAATCCCCATCATTTATCACTTCAGCCCCATATCGGGACAGCAGAATCGATAAAGACGGGGAGCCCGCACCACGCTCGCAGGCCATCCGTGATGTTCCTCTCGCAACCGCTCTGTCCGTGCCCAGAACACGTCAGCGGCGGGGGCCAGGCGTGCGTGGCAGGGTCGCTCGCCCCCGGAGCGGTGTGGTCAGGCGCGCAGGCGCAGGCCGCGGGGGGTGGGGTGGAAGCCGGCTGCTTCCAGGGCCGCCGCCAGCGGGGAGTCGACGATGCTGGCGCCGTCGGCGCGTTCGACGGTCAGCTTGCCCAGAACGCCGTCGCGTACGGCCAGAGCCAGCGCGTCGACCGCCGGCCGCAGCCGGTCGCCGTCGGTGAACGACAGCAGCGTCTTGCCGCCGCGCTCGACATAGAGCACCAGGTGCCCGTCCACGAGCACGACCAGCGAACCGGCCTTCCTGCCCGGCTTGTGACCGACCTCGCCGGGATGCTGCGGCCAGGGCAGCGCGGCGCCGTACGGGCTGGCCGGGTCGGCCGCCGCCAGCACCACGGCCCGCCGCCCCGACCCTCCTGAACCACCATCCGCGCCCCTGGCCGACCGCCCCCCGAAGCCGGGCACGTCGCCGGGTGCCGTGGTGCTGAAGCCCGGGTCAGGGGGCGGAGCGGCGCCGGGGGACATGGCGCGCATGCGGTCGACCGCGCCGGGCAGCGCGAACTGGGCGCCGCCGAGCCCCTCGACGAAGTAGCCGCGCCGGCACCGCCCGCTCTCCTCGTACGCCCGCAACACCTGGTAGACGGGCGTGAACCCGCCGGGCAGCCGTTCGGAGGTCACCGCCCCCCGCGTCACCACACCATGCCGCTCGAGCAGGACCTCGGCCTGGGCGTGCGCCCGTTGCGTGGCGTCGGCGGCCGGCTCGGGCAGCAGCCACCACCGCCCTGCCACGGTCGGCGGCCCGCTGCGGCTCGGCAGCACGGCCCGGCGCCGCCGCGTGGTGGCGGGCCGGTGGGCGGGCCGCCCGGTGCCGAGCGTGGCCCGCAGCGGCGCCAGCGTGTCACCCGAGACGCGCCCGGCCCACACGAGATCCCACAGAGCGGACACGAGCGTGGCGTCGTCGAGCGAGCCGAGCTGGTCGGAGATGCCGCGGAAGAACAGCGCGCCGCCCCCGCCGAGCAGCTCGAGAATCCGCTCGTGGATCGGCGTCATGGTGATCTCGGCGGGCTCGGGCATCAGCAGCGGCGCGGTGTCGGCGAAGTAGAGGGACACCCAGCCGTCGCCGCCGGGCAGCGACCCCTGACCGGCCCACATCAGGTCGCCCGACGAGGTCAGCTCGTCGAGCAGCGCCGGATGGTAGCCGGGCACCCGCGACGGCAGCACCAGCGTCTCCAGCGCGGAGGCCGGGACGGCGGCGCCCTGGAGTTGTTCGATGGAGCGTACGAGCGCGTCCATCGCACGAGCCGACCCGATCGCGCCAGGAGAGACCTCGGCGGCGGTGATGCCGTGCCAGGCGGGCAGGAACCTGGCGAGCGTCTCGGGCGCGACCGGCTCCACCTCTTTACGCAGCCGGGCCAGCGACCTGCGGCGCAACATCCGCAGCACGCCCGCGTCGCACCACTCCTCGCCCCGCCCGCCGGGCCGGAACTCCCCGTTCACGACCCGGCCCGACGCGGCCAGCCGCCGCAGCGCGTCGGTCACCACGGCCACGCCGAGCCCGAACCTGGCGGCGGCCGTACCGGCGTGGAAGGGCCCGCGCGTGCGGGCGTGCCTGGCCACCAGGTCGGCCAGCGGGTCGGCCACCGGCTCCAGGAACGCGTGCGGCACCCCGACGGGCGGCGGGACGCCGAGCGCGTCGCGCATGCGGCCGGCGTCCTCGATGGCCGCCCACTGCTCCTCGCCGGCCACCCGCACCCTGATCGCCCGCCTGGCCCGCTCGAGCTCCTCCAGCCAGGCCGGATCGCCGCCGCGCACGCTCACGTCGGGCGCGAGCAGCGGCCCGTGGGAGCGCAGCAGGTCGGCGAGGTCCTCCACGTCGCGCAGCGGCCGGTCGAGCCTGGCCAGCTCGCGTTCGGTGTCGGAGATGACGTCGGGGTCTAGCAGCTCGCGCAGGTCGGCCTGGCCGAGCAACTCCGCGAGCAGCGTGGTGTCGAGCGCCAGGGCCTGCGCGCGGCGTTCGGCGAGCGGAGCGTCGCCCTCGTACATGAACGCGCCCACGTAGTGGAACAGCAGCGCCGCGGCGAACGGCGAGGCCTGCGAGGTCTCCACCTCCACCACCCGCACCCTGCGGGCGGCTATGTCGCGCATGAGCTGCACCAGCCCGGGCACGTCGAAGACGTCCTGGAGGCACTCGCGCATGGTCTCCAGCACGATCGGGAACGAGGCGTATTGCGAGGCCACGCCCAGCAGATGGGCGGCCCGCTGCCGCTGCTGCCACAGCGGGCTGCGCCGGCCCGGCGTGCGGCGCGGCAGCAGCAGCGCACGGCCCGCGCACTCCCTGAACCGGGAGGCGAACATGGCGGAACCGCCCAGCTCCTCGGTGACGATCTGCTCGATCTCGTCGGCGTCGAAGGCCGCGACGTCGCTCGGCGGCTCGGCCAGCGTGTCGGGGATGCGCAGCACGATGCCGTCGTCGGAGTGCACGGCCTGGACGTCGATGCCGTAGCGCTCGCGCAGCCGCCGGTTGATCGCCAGGGCCCACGGGGCGTGCACGCGGGCGCCGTAGGGGGAGTGGATCACCACCCGCCAGTCGCCCAGCTCGTCGTGGAAGCGCTCGACCAGCAGGGTGCGGTCGTCGGGGACGTAGCCGGTGGCCTCGCGCTGCTCGCGCAGGTAGGCCAGCAGGTTGCCCGAGGCGTATTCGTCGAGCCCGGCCGCCTGCATGCGTTCGGTGGAGTCCTGTTTCGCCTGTTCGCGCAGGAACTGCCCGATCGCCTTGCCCAGCTCGGCCGGCCGCCCCGGCGCGTCGCCGTGCCAGAACGGCAGCTTGCCCGGCTGCCCCGGCGCCGGCGAGACCAGCACCCGGTCGGCGGTGATGTCCTCGATGCGCCAGGAGGTCGCGCCCAGCACGAACACGTCGCCGACGCGCGACTCGTAGACCATCTCCTCGTCGAGCTCGCCCACCCGGGAGGCGCGCTCGCCCACCAGGAACACGCCGAACAGGCCGCGGTCGGGGATCGTGCCGCCGTTGGTGACCGCCAGCCGCTGCGCGCCAGGCCGCCCCTGGAGGGTGCCGGTGACGCGGTCCCAGACGATGCGGGGGCGCAGCTCGGCGAACTCCTCGCTCGGATAGCGCCCGGCCAGCATGTCGAGGGTGGCCTCAAGCGCGCTGCGCGGCAGCGTCGCGTAGGGGGCGGCCCGCTTGACCACGCTCTCCAGCTCGTCGACGGTCCATTCGTCGAGCGCGGTCATCGCCACGATCTGCTGCGCCAGCACGTCGAGCGGATTACGCGGATAGCGCAGCTCCTCGATGAGGCCGCTCTTCATCCGCTCCGCTACCACCGCCGTCTGTACAAGATCGCCGCGGTATTTGGGGAAGATGACGCCCTTCGACACCGCGCCCACCTGGTGGCCTGCCCGGCCGATGCGCTGCAGGCCGCTGGCCACGCTCGGCGGCGCCTCCACGCACGCGACCAGGTCGACCGAGCCCATGTCGATGCCCAGTTCGAGACTGGACGTGGCGACCACGGCGGGCAGCCGGCCCGACTTCAGCGCCTCCTCGATCTGCGCGCGCTCCTCCTTGGAGACCGAGCCGTGGTGGGCGCGGACGATCTCCGTCACCGCCCCCTTGCTCGCCCCCGCCTGCGCCATCAGGTCGGCAGGCATGCGCGTGGGCGGCTCGGAGCCCGCGGGGGGTGTCTCCCAGATCGACAGGTCGATGGTCTCGGCGCCGTGCTCGCGCTCGTAGGCCAGCTCGTTGAGCCTGGTGCACAGCCGCTCGGCCAGCCGGCGCGAGTTGGCGAACACGATCGTGGAGCTGTGGGACCCGATCAGGTCGAACAACCGGTCCTCCACGTGGGGCCAGATCGACCGGTTGCCCGGCTCCGGCGCGAACTCCTCGC
The DNA here is from genome assembly GCF_040676845.1 of Nonomuraea sp. NPDC049504. Lineage (NCBI taxonomy): Bacteria > Bacillati > Actinomycetota > Actinomycetes > Streptosporangiales > Streptosporangiaceae > Nonomuraea > Nonomuraea sp. NPDC049504. The sequence continues at coordinate 221,853 of NZ_JBFAPT010000020.1, read as the reverse complement.
CCTCCTCGCCCCCCTGGCTCGGCCGGCCCTCCATCTCCGTCATGTCCTCGACGGGGACGACGACCTCGACCTCGATGCGCTTGTCCGACGGCGGCTGCACCACCGTGGCGGGGCGCGTGCCGCCCAGGAACGCCGCGACCTCGCTCACCGGGCGTACGGTCGCCGACAGCCCCACCCGCTGCGCCGGTTTGTCGAGCAGCGCGTCGAGCCGCTCGAGCGTCAGCGCGAGGTGGGCGCCGCGCTTGGTGGCCGCGACCGCGTGCACCTCGTCGACGATCACCGTCTCGACGCCGCGCAGCGCCTCGCGCGCCTGGCTCGTCAGCAGCAGGAACAGCGACTCGGGCGTGGTGATGAGGATGTCGGACGGCCGCGACGCGAACCGCCTGCGGTCTTCCGCCGGGGTGTCGCCCGAGCGGATCGCCACCGAGATGTCCGGCACCGGCAGGCCCAGCCGCCTCGCCGTCTGCTTCAGGCCGGCCAGCGGGGCGCGCAGATTGCGCTCGACGTCGACGGCCAGGGCCTTGAGCGGCGACACGTACACGACCCGCGTGCCCCTCGGCCGCTCTGTCGGCTTGGCCTGCTCTGTCGCCTTCGCCCGCTGCGTCGCCTTCGCGTGCTCCGTCGTTTTCGCGCGCCCTCGCGCCGCCGCCACTTTCGCGCCCTTCGGCGCGTCTTCCATGGCGGGCGGCTCTCCAAGGTCGCGGGCCGCCAGCCTGTCGAGCGACCACAGGAACGCCGCCAGCGTCTTGCCCGACCCCGTCGGCGCCACGACCAGCGTGTTGTCGCCACGCGAGATCGACTCCCACGCCCCCTCCTGAGCGGCGGTGGGGGCCTGGAAGGCTCCGGCGAACCATTCCCTGGTCACCTGGCTGAACTGGGCTAGCGAGCTCACCAGCACATACTGCCTCGCGCCACCGACAGAAAACGCATTCGCCCCCGGGGCGGGACGGTTGAGCGGGCGCCCTGGCGGACATACAGCGACCGTGACCATCGACTACGCGGCCATCGAAGCCCGCCGTGCGGAAATACGTGAGCGCTACGTGTTAGCGCACCGGCCCTCCAGCAGCGCACGAGGACTGCACCACATGGCGCTGCTCTCGTCCGACGTCGAACGGACCATCAAGTTCTACCAGGAGCTCCTGGAGTTCCCGCTCACCGAGATCTTCGAGAATCGCGACTACAAGGGCTCCAACCACTTCTTCTTCGACATCGGCAACGGCAACCTGCTGGCCTTCTTCGACTTCCCCGGGCTCGACCTGGGGCCGTACCAGGAAGTGCTCGGCGGGCTGCACCACGTCGCGATCTCCGTCGACCCCGCCACGTGGGAACGGCTGCGCGGGAAGCTGGAGATGGCCGGCGTGCCGCACCAGATAGAGAGCGGCGCCTCCATTTACTTCAGGGACCCCGACGGCGCCCGGCTGGAGCTGCTCGCCGACCATCTCGGTGAGATGTACGGCGCGCGGGTGATGTGACTAGCGCCGCGACGCCCTGCGCGTGCGCGGCTTGCCCGCCCGCGGCGCCTGCCTGATGCCGGCGTGCCGCTCGGCGCGCTCGGCCTTCTCCTTCTTCACGGCCTGCCGCAGCAGGGCTAAGAGGTGACGGCGTCTGGCCCTGTTGGCCTTCGTCTCGGCGGTCTTCGGGGGTGAAGACTTGGGGGTCTTTGGCATGCGGTTGTCCTACCCACCCCCGGGGCGCTTCCATACTTGAGTGATGCGCCTGACCGAGTTCTGGAGACGGATGAACGCCCATTTCGGCGAGACCTACGCCGAGTCGTGGGCCCGCGACTATGTCCTCGCCCCGCTGGGCGGTCGCACCGTCGTCCAGGCGCTGGCCGACGGCGAGAGCGCCAAGACGGTGTGGCGGGCGGTCTGCCAGGTGGAGGACGTCTCGCCGAAGCTCCGCTGACCGCGCTCACTTCACGCTCACTTCACGCTCACTTCACGCTCACTCCACGCTGGGCGCGTCGAGCGTACGGCGCAGCGCCGCGCACGTGCCCTCCAGGTCGTCGGCCGTTCCCTGCCCGCGCGGCGACCACAGGAACCGCCATCCGTCGTTCGCCGGGGTGGCGAAGACGAGGGTCTGGCGGCTCGTACGCGGATGCCACACCCACAACACAGGATCGTCGCCCCCGACCGTCCTGCTGACGAGGCCGTGCGCGGGCAGCAACGCGGCGAGTGCCTCGAGACGGGCGCGCCGTTCCCCGGTGTAGCCGCTCACCACGTGCGCCTCCAAGCGTCGCCGTTGCAGTGAGTCTCCCCAGCTCAGACCTCGGCCAACACGCCGCGCGAGGGTGATGGGGAACGGTCGGCGGCGCGTGATCGCGACGTCACCGACCGCTGAACCGGCCGGCCTTTTCAGGACGCCCGCCTCGCTCCGACCCGGGACGGGGGAGCACCGGGCGTCCCTGTGGCACGCGGGATGGCGATGATCAATGGCTACCTGCGTGTTCCTGCTGTGATCGAACAGCCGTTCGGCTACGATGGACCAAGCCGGGCCACGTCTTCCCCGACTGCGGCAGAAATTGTCGGTGGCAGGCCGTAGCTTTCACTCGACTGATCGGACCACGACCCTCCAGGGGGAGTTCCCATGGCTATCAACGACCGCGAGAAGGCCCTCGAGACCGCCCTCGCTCAGATCGAGCGGCAGTTCGGCAAGGGCTCCGTCATGAGGCTGGGCGACGACGCCCGAGCTCCCATCGAGGTGATCCCCACCGGGTCCATCTCCCTGGACGTCGCCCTTGGCATCGGCGGCCTGCCGCGCGGGCGCATCGTGGAGATCTACGGCCCCGAGTCCTCGGGTAAGACGACGATCGCCCTGCACGCGGTGGCCAACGCCCAGCGCGCCGGCGGCATCGCCGCGTTCATCGACGCCGAGCACGCCCTCGACCCCGAATACGCCAAGAAGCTCGGGGTCGACACCGACGCCCTGCTGGTCTCCCAGCCCGACACGGGTGAGCAGGCGCTCGAGATCGCCGACATGCTGATCAGGTCGGGCGCCGTCGACATCATCGTCATCGACTCGGTGGCGGCCCTGGTGCCCAAGGCCGAGATCGAGGGCGAGATGGGCGACAGCCACGTCGGCCTCCAGGCCCGCCTCATGTCCCAGGCGCTGCGCAAGATCGCCGGCGCCCTCAGCAGCACCGGCACCACCGCCATCTTCATCAACCAGCTCCGCGAGAAGATCGGCGTCATGTTCGGCAGCCCCGAGACCACGACCGGTGGTAAGGCGCTGAAGTTCTACGCCTCGGTCCGCATGGACATCCGGCGCATCGAGACCCTCAAGGACGGCACGGAGGCGGTCGGCAACCGCACCCGGGTCAAGATCGTCAAGAACAAGATGGCTCCGCCCTTCCGGGTCGCCGACTTCGACATCCTCTACGGCGTGGGCATCTCCCGCGAGGGCGGCCTCATCGACATGGGTGTGGAGCACGGCTTCGTCCGCAAGTCCGGCGCCTGGTACACGTACGAGGGCGACCAGCTCGGCCAGGGCAAGGAAAACGCGCGTAACTTCCTGCGCAACCACCCCGACATGGCCAACGAGATCGAGAAGAAGATCAAGGACAAGCTGGGCGTGGGCCCGCGTCTCGACGCTCCCGTCGAGGCCGCCGCCGCTGCCCCTGCTCCGGCCGCCACCTCCTCGGGCCGCGGCTCCAAGTCCACCCCCAAGCCGGGTGACGTCTGAGCGTCGGCCGCATGAGCAACACCGACCGGCCACAGGTGCCCCGTACACCGGAGCGGGGCGCCTGGCCCGACCCCTCCACCCGCCGCCGCGACCTGGCCCGCTCAGCCACGGACGGCTGGCCGTCGGTGTCCGAGTGGCGCGCCCAACGTACCCGCGAACGCGCCGCCCAGGAACCCCCCGCCGAAGGCTCTCCTGAGACACCAACAGCAAGCCTCGCGGAAGACGAAGAGAAAAAGACCCCAGCAGAAGACACCACCCCTGAAACCACAGCGGCAGGGGCCCACCCCAAAGGCACCTCCGCACCGACCGCGGCGAAAGACGCCACCCCTGAGACCACGACGGCAGGGGGCCACCTTGAAGGCGCTCCTGCGCCGGTCGCGGCGGAAGGCATCACTGCTGAGGCCACAGCGGCAGGGGAGCAGGCCGAAAGCGCACCTGCACCTGCACCGGCGGCAGCGGAAGGCACTCCCTCTTCCCTCATCCCAGGGACTGCCACGACAGAAGACCGCGCAGGGGAGCCATCCGAAGCCGCAGTGCCAGGGTCTGGCCGACCCATCGCTGATGCACCCGTGCCCGACGTGGCACCACGGCAGACGTGGCCTCAGGCAGCGGCGGCTGACCGGGACGCCGCCGAGACACCTGCGGCCGGCTCCGCGCAAGCTTCCGTGCAGCCCCCGGAGCCCGGCTCCGCGCGAGCTGCCGTACAGTCCCCGGAGCCCGGCTCCGCGCGAGCTGCCGTACAGTCCCCGGGGCCCGGCTCCGCGCGAGTTGCCGGGCAGCCCCTGGACCACGACGACCCCGAGCGTGCGGAGGCCGGCTCGGCGGCGGAGCGGGCTGAGGTCAGTGGAAACGGCGCCTGGTGGGGCTCCGAGACCAGCTGGACCCCACCGGCCGTTGTCACCTCGCCGACCGTCGGGCTCCCGCCGACTGCGGGATTCTCACCGGCCGATGACGGCACCCCACCAGAGCCGCCTCGCGGTGCTCAACACCCCTTCTTCGCGCGTGAGGACAAAGAGGGCTCCGTAGCGGCGCAGGACGGCGACGACACCCGTCCAGGTGCTTCGCCGCAGCGCCGCCCGGGTGACGAATGGCACGCGGAGGTCCTCCCCGGCCCCAGCTGGTTCGCCCCCGCTCCAGAAGAGAGTGACTCCGGCCGACCGGGCCGATCACGCCGCAGCGGCGCTTCACGCTCAAGCCGATCCGGTACGCCGTCCGCAGGCGCTTCAGCGGGAAACCGATCCGGTACGCCGTCCGCAGGGGCCTCAGCGGGAAGCCGATCCCGCAAGGGTCGCAGCCAACCATCCCCCGACACCGGGCCGACCGGTGCCGGACAAGACGCCTTCGATGACGCACCCGACTGGCTCACCGGAAGGCCGGACTCGTCGGATGAGGGGCGTGGGGCGTACGGGGGAGGACGAGACTCACTTGGCGGCCGCGGCTCCTCGCGGGGGAAACGTGGCGCCGGTTTCGGTGCGGCAACAGGGCCCTCTGATGAAGGCGCGGAGCCGTTTGGTGCGGAAGCCGGGCCGTCCGGCGACGGCGCTGGAGTGTTCGGCGGAGGGACCGGGGCGGCCGATGAGGGTGCCGGGCCGTTCAGTGATGAGGGGACCGGGGCGGCCGGTGACGGTGCGGGGCCGTTCGGTGGTGAGGGTGCCGGGTCGTTCGGTGGTGAGAGTGGGGCGATCGGTGCGGGAGCCGGGGGCTCTAAGGGGGAGAGCGGGGCGTTCGGCGGGGGAGCCGGGGGTTCCAGCGGGGAGGGAGAGGCGTTCGGTGAGGGGACTGCGCGGCGGGGGCGCAAGGGGGGCCGGTACGGGAAGAAGTCGCGTAAGGGTGGCGCTCAGGGCCGGGGATGGCTGCCTGACGGGCCCGATGGCGACAGCCCGGCCGGCGCTGCACCCCAGGCGGATCCGGAGTCGGTGGCTCGGGCCATCTGCCTGCGTCTGCTCACCATGGCGCCCAAGACCCGCGCTCAGCTCGCGGAGGCCCTGCGTAAGCGGGACGTGCCGGAGGAGGCTGCGGAGGCGGTGCTCAGCCGGTTCTCGGAGCTGGGGCTGATCAATGACGAGGCGTTCGCGGCGGCCTGGGTCGACTCACGTCATCACGGTCGCGGACTGGCCAAGCGGGCGCTGGCGGCCGAGTTGCGCCATCGGGGTGTGGACAGTGAGACGGTCAGTGAGGCCGTGGAGCGGCTCGACCCCGACCAGGAGGAGGAGACGGCCCGGCGGCTCGTCGAACGCAAGCTCGCCGCCACCCGCTCCCTCGACCCGCAGAAGCGCACCCGCCGGCTGGCCGGCATGCTGGCCCGCAAGGGCTACCCCTCCGGCCTCGCCTTCCGCGTCATCCGCGAGGCCCTCGAACAGGAGGGCATCGAGATGGACGAAGACTTCTCGTAGGAACCTGTATCGCGTCCCGAGCCCCGGCGCGTCCCGGCGCGTCCCGCACTCCGGCCGTCCCACACCCCGGCCGTCCCACACCCCGGCCGTCCCGCACCCCGGGCGCTTCCCACGCACTGGCGCGGTGGGAGGATCCCCGCGCTTGAGGTTCACCGCCTCCGTGCTGCCTCCGTGCTGCCTCTGCGCTGGCCCCGTGCTGGCTCCGTGCGGCTTCTATGCCGCGCCTCCGTGCCGCGCCTCCGTGCCGCGCCTCCGTGCCGCGCCCCCGTGCCGCGCCCCCGTGCCGCGCCCCCGTGCTGGCTCCGTGCCGGCTTCTGTGCCGCTGCGGCAGGGCTTGTGTGTTGGGGTGGCGGGGTGGGGGCCCAAAAGCGGCTGGGGGGCGTGAGGTGGGCAATTCAGTGGCAATGGCGGATATGGGGTTGGGTGGGGAGATGCGCGCACGTAAGACACGCTTGATGCCTCGTTTGCTTGCTCGTGACCTGTTCGACGCATAACCTCGACGGCAGTGAGGAGTTACTCCGCGCAGCGCGGATTGCCATACCGGTGAACGACGGACGAATGGGCTTGGTTGATCGAGGCAGGCGAGGTGTCGGCTTTGGCGGTCGACGCCCGGTCGATCGTGGCTTGATCTCGATCGTGGCGATCATCCCGATCATGCCGACCCGGCGATCCGCGGCGCGCCTGTGACCCCTCCTACATTGTGGCCGCGTTATGAGTTCTTGACGACGCGAGGAGGGCGGGGCGCACATGGGGCCGCTGGTCGTGGTGCTGATGGTGGCGGTGCTCGTGCTCGCGTTCGGCATGATAGGGGCGCTCCTCGTCGTCGTACGGCGCACGTCCGGCGGTGTGCCGCGCGCCGGTAAGCCGGATCCCGAGCAGCTGGAGACCGTGCACGAGGAGCTGGAGCAGGCGCGCGAGGAGGCGCGGGAGATCCGCACCAAGGCGGAGAGCGACGCCGAGGACATCCTGCGCAGGTCGGAGGCGGCGGCCGAGAGCGCCGCGCAGATGCGGCGCGAGGTCGAGGAGGAGAGCCGGATACTCAAGTCCGAGCTCAAGGAGCTGCGCGCCGACCTCGAGCGCAGGGAGGCCCGGCTGGCCGAGCGGGAGCAGCGGCTGGACGAGGAGGCCAGGCGGCAGGCCGAGCGCGACAGGAAGCTGGCCGAGACGGAGATCGAGCTGGCCGACCGCCGTGAGGAACTGCTGCGGGTCGAGGACGAACGCCGGGTCATCCTGGAGCGGGTGGCCGGGCTGACCGGGGAGCAGGCCAAGGCCGAGCTGGTCAAGGAGATCGAGAACCAGGCCAAGCGCGAGGCGGCGCTGATCGTCAGGGAGATCGAGGGCGAGGCCCGCAAAGAGGGCGAGAAGCGGGCCACGAAGATCGTCACGCTGGCCGTGCAGCGGCTGGCGGCGGAGCAGACGGCCGAGTCGGTCGTGAGCGTGCTGCACCTGCCGGGCGACGAGATGAAGGGCCGGATCATCGGGCGTGAGGGGCGTAACATCCGCGCGTTCGAGTCCACGACCGGGGTCAATCTGATCATCGACGACACGCCAGAAGCGGTGCTGCTGTCGTGTTTCGACCCGGTCAGGCGGGAGACGGCGCGGCTGACGCTGGAGAAGCTGGTGCTCGACGGCCGCATCCACCCGCAGCGCATCGAGGAGGCGCACGACCGCAGCCGCCAGGAGGTCCAGGACCTGTGCGCGCGGGCCGGTGAGGACGCCCTGGTCGAGCTGGGCATCACCGACATGCACCCGGAGCTGACGCTGCTGCTCGGGCAGCTGCGCTACCGCACCTCCTACGGCCAGAACGTGCTCAAGCACCTCATCGAGTCGGCCCACATCGCCGGCATCATGGCGGCCGAGCTGAAGATGAACCAGACGCTGATGAAGCGCTGCGCCCTGCTCCACGACATCGGCAAGGCGCTCACCCACGAGGTCGAGGGCAGCCACGCGCTGATCGGGGCCGAGATCGCCCGCCGTTACGGCGAGGAGGAGGACGTGGTGCACGCCATCGAGGCGCACCACAACGAGGTCGAGGTCCGTACGGTCGAGGCGGTGCTCACCCAGGCCGCCGACGCGATCAGCGGCAGCCGCCCCGGCGCCAGGCGGGAGTCGCTGGAGGCGTATGTGAAGCGGCTGGAGCGGCTGGAGGAGATCGCGCAGTCGTACGAGGGCGTGGAGAAGGTGTTCGCCATGCAGGCCGGGCGGGAGATCCGGGTCATGGTCAAGCCCGACGCCATCGACGACATCCAGGCCCAGGTGATCGCCCGCGACGTGGCCAAGCAGGTGGAGGAGGAGCTGACGTACCCGGGGCAGATCCGCATCACCGTGGTGCGGGAGTCGCGCGCGACCGAGTTCGCGCGCTGACCCCTCAGGCGAAGAGCTGCTGGTAGAAGGCCAGCTCGGCGGCGAGCGCGGCGACGCGGGTCTCGGTGCGGCGGAAGCCGTGCGACTCGCCCTCGAACGCGAGGTACGTGCACGGCACCCCACGCTCGGACAGGGCGTCGGAGAAGGCCGTCGACTGCTGGGGCGGCACGACGGGGTCGTCGAGGCCCTGGAGGAGCAGCATGGGGCAGGTGACGCCGTCGACGAGGGCGAGGGGTTCGCGGCCGGCGTAGACCTCGGGGTCCTCCGGGCCGACCAGCCACTCCACGTACCGTGACTCGAAGTCGTGCGTGTGGGCGTTGAGCGGGCCGAGCGCGCTGACCCCGTAGTACGACACCCCGCCCGCGAACACGTCCGACCGGCAGCACGCGGCCATCACGGTCCAGCCGCCCGCGCTGCCGCCGCGTACGGCGATCTTGCCCGGGTCGGCCAGGCCCTCGGCGGCCAGCCATTCGGCGGCGGCGACCGTGTCGGCGACGTCGACCAGCCCCCACTGGCCCTTGAGCCGGTCGCGGTAGGCCCTGCCGTAGCCGGTCGAGCCGCCGTAGTTGACGTCGAGGACGCCGATGCCGCGCGAGGTCAGGAACGCCTTCTCCAGGTCGAGCCCGGTGTCGGCGTGGGCGGTCGGGCCGCCGTGCACGAAGATCACGTAGGGGGACGGGCCGTCGCCCGCGGCCTCGGCGTGCGGCGGGTAGAGGTAGGCGTGGACGTCGCCTCCCACGCGCACGGCCCGGGGCGCCGGCAGGTAGGCGGGGTCGGGCAGGGCGGCGGAGTCGCCGGTGAGCCGCTCGTGAGCGCCCGTCGCGGTGTCGACGGTGACGACCGAGCGGGGCGTCGTGGCGGCGTAGCCGATGCCGGTCACTTCGGAGCCGTCGGCGGTCAGGGCCGCGTCCCAGCCGGTGCAGGGCGTCTCCAGGTCGGTGAGTGTGCCGCGCGCCGGGTCGAGCAGGCCGAGCCGCAGGTCGCCGCGCCCGTGCAGGACCGCGAGCCGGCCGTCGCCGAGCACGGCGTACGGCATGCCGCCCAGCCGCCACGGCGGCAGCGTGAACTCCTCGTCGGCCGGGCACAACGCCCGCGCCCCTTCGCCGCGCAGGCCGATCTCGTAGAGGTTCCACCAGCCGGAGGCGTCGGAGACGAGGTAGAGCCGGGAGTCGTCCTTCCAGCAGGGCGACAGCACGGATTCGTCGGCGCCGCCGCGCACGGTCCACGTCTCGCCGTCGGAGAGGCGGGTGACGCGTAGTTCGGTGCCGTCCCAGGGCATGCGGGGGTGGTTCCAGCAGACGTAGGCGAGATGCCGCCCGTCGGGGGACAAGGTGGGGGATGCGTAGAAGTCGCTGCCGATGGCCCATTCGCGCACATCGCCGCCGTCGAGCGGGATCGCGACGACGGCCCTGGTGACCTTGCCGTCCTCGGCGTGCCGCTCGCGTACGCACCACACCTGGCCGTCGCGCGCCACCAGGTCGGCGTAGCGGCCGTCCTCCTCCGTGAGGGGTTTCGGTTCGCCGTTTTCGCCCAGAACGTAGAGGCGCTGGTCCTTGAGGTTGGCGAACACGACGTCGCCCGACGGGGTCAGCGCATAGGGGCGGCCGCCGTACTCGTGGACCCGGGTGCGCGCGCACCACGGCGCGGGCAGCAGGTCACGGCGGGTGCCGTCGGCGTCGCGGCGCACGATCGTGGTGCGCCCGCCCTCGTCGGGGCGGTCCTCGGTCCACCACACCCGGCCGTCGCGGGCCGTGGGCCAGCCGGGACGGACGCCCGAAGCGGCCACGTCTCTGGTCGAAATGGGGGAGGGCCAGAAAGGCATACCCGCATCCTGCCGGAAGATCGCCGGGAGTGCGGGCCGGTCCTCACAGTTCAGCGCCCGTTCCCCGAGATCACCCGGACCGGGAGCCCAAGGTGAGAGCCCCCGGCACGCGCGCATGGACGCGCGGGTCAGGGGCGAGGGGATGACCTCGTGGGGTGCGGGTCAGGGGCGAGGGGACGGCCTCGTGGGGTGCGGGTCAGGGGCGAGGGGACGGCCTCGTGGGTGCGGGTCAGGGGCGAGGCGGCGACCTCACGGGGGTGCGGGTCTGGGGGACTCATAGAGGCGGGGGCCTCAGGTGGATCAGGGGCAGCCGGCGGAGCGGGGTGGGCCTTGCGGGAGCGTCAGGTGGGAGTGGCCGAACCATTTGCGCAGCAGCCGGTCGGCCGTCCCGTCCCGCCACATGGCGGTGATGGCCCGGTTGACGGCCGCGCAGGTCTCGACGTCGCCCTGCTTCAGCCCCACCCCCCACTGCTCGTCGCTGATCGGCTCGTTGAGCAGCCGGAACCGGCCTGGTTCGCGCTCGACGTACCCGGCCAGGGCGAGGTTCTCGGTGCTGACGGCGTCGAGCAGGTTGGCGGCGAGCTTGCGCACGCAGGCGGAGTAGTTGACGGCGGGCACGAGCTGCGCGGGCAGGTCGAGCTTGCCGTCGGGCGGCGGGTCCACGATCCGCCGGTACGAGTTCGACCCCTCGGCCAGGCAGATCCGCTTGCCGCGCAGGTCGCTCACGTGGCGGATGCGGGTGTCGCCGGCGCGGACCATGGTGTCCTGGCTGACGATCACGTACGGCCCGCCGAACGTCACCTTGGGCTTGCGGGACTCGGTGATCGAGTACGAGGCCACGATCAGGTCCACGGTGCCGTTCTGCAGCAGCGACTCGCGGGTGGACGACGGCGACTCGCGCCAGGTGATGGCGACCTCGGCGCCGCCGGACAGGTGGCGGACGAGGTAGCGGGCGACGTCCACGTCGAAGCCCTGCGGGTCGCCGCTGCCGGTGCGCAGGGCGAGGCCAGGCTGGTCCCATTTGGTGCCGACGACGACCGTGCCGGTGTCCTTGATCTTGTCGACGACGGTCGCGGGCCGCCCCACGCCGCCGCACGCGGCCAGGCCCAGCGTCACGGCCGCTGCCGCGAGCACCACCCCACGCATGGTCTACGGCTAACCAGAAGGGCGCAGCGGTAACCCGGCGTGGGACATCTCTGGGTAAAGCGACGAAGCCCCGGCGAGGGATTCGCCGGGGCTCCGTCGACAGGGGTCATTCCACGGGACGGTCGGGCGCCAGGCCACCACCTTCGGTGCCCTGGCCCGCGGCCACGCCCACCTCGGCGGAGCCGGGCGCCGCGACGGGCCGCGCCGCCGTCTTCTTGCTGCGCCGGCTGCGCCGCTCCAGCCAGGTGGCCAGATAGCTGAGCACCAGGTTGAGCGCCACGTAGATGATGCCGATCACGATCGCCGCCGGGATCAGCGAGCCGAAGAACGCGGCAGGCAGGATCTTGAAGCCGGTGTTGAGCAGGTCGACGTAGGCGATGATGTAGCCGAGCGCGGTGTCCTTCAGCAGCACCACGAGCTGGCTGACGATCGCCGGCATCATCGCCGTGATGGCCTGCGGCAGCAGCACCAGCCGCAGCACCTGGTTCTTGCGCATGCCGACCGCGTACGCCGCCTCAGACTGCCCCTTGGGCACCGCGTGCACGCCGGCCCTGACGACCTCGGCGAGCACCGATCCGTTGTAGAGCGTGAGGCCGAGCACGACGGCCGCGAACGCGTAGTCGCCGCCGCCGAACAGCGTGGGCGCCAGGTAGAAGATGAAGAAGATCAGCAGCAGCAGCGGGATCGCCCGGAAGACCTCGACCACGACGCCCGCCGGGATGCGGATCCAGGCGTGGTCGGAGAGCCGGGCCAGACCGAAGATCGCGCCGAACGCCAGTGCCAGCACCGCGGCCACGGCCGCCGCGCGCAGTGTGCCGATCAGACCCGGGATGATGAAGACCTGCCAGGTGTTCCACTCCAGGAACGGCTGCCAGATCTTGCCCTCGAACTGGCCCTTGGCGTCGAAGCCGCGGTAGACGCCGTACAGGACGGCGAGCACCGCGATGACGCTGATCACGGTCAGCCCGTGGTTGCGCAACCGCCCGCGCGGCCCGGGGGCGTCGAAGAGTACGGAGGTGCTCATCGGACCACCGCCAGCCGCCGCGACAGCCAACCGGTGAAGAAGCCGATCGGCATGGTCAGTGCCATGAACGCGACGATGATGCCGAGGAAGATCGGGATCGACGCGCCGGTCGTGTCAAAGGTGATCTTCATGACCGCCGCAGAGTCGAGGAGGAAACCACCGGCCGTCGCGACCGTGGTGTTCTTGATCATGGCGATCATCACGCTGCCCAGCGGCGCGATGACCGCGCGGAACGCCTGAGGCAGGATGATCATCGTCAGCGACTGCATGAACGTCAGCCCGATCGCCCTGGCCGCCTCCGCCTGGCCCATCGGCACCGTGTTCACGCCGGCGCGCAGCGCCTCGCAGACGAAGGCCGCGGTGTAGACCGACAGCCCCATCGACACGATCCAGAACGAGTTGGTCGTCGGCGTCTCGGAGAACACCAGGCCGAGCTGGTCGCTCAGGCCCAGCGCGGAGAACGCCAGCACCAGCGTCAGCGGGGTGTTGCGCACCACGTTGACGTAGATCGTCCCGGCCGCACGCAGGACCGGGGTGGGGGAGACCCGCATCGCCACCAGAATCGTGCCGAGGATCAGGGAGGCGACCGCGGACACGAGGGAGAGCTTGACGTTCTCCAGGAATCCCAGCCCGAGGTCGGGGGCGTACTTGATGAGTTCGTCCATTGTGCTCCACCGCATAGGCAGCGGCGGCCGGTCATCCGGCCGCCGCTATTGGTGAGATCAGGCGCAGCCCTCGGCCGGCGGCGCCTGCGTCGAGAGGTTGAGGCCCTGGATGCCGCCGAACCACTTGTCCAGCAGCTGCTTCATGGTGCCGTCGTCCCACAGCTTCTTGACCGCCGTGTTCACGGCCTCGCACGTCTTGGTGTCGCCCTTCTTCAGGCCGACGCCGTACTTCTCGTCGGTGAAGCCCTGGCCGAGCACCTTGAAGTTGCCGCCGGCCTGCTTGGCGAAGCCCGCCAGGATCAGGTCGTCGGTGGTGACCGCGTCGAGGTTGCTGCCGCTCAGCTTCTGCACGCACTCGGAGTAGTTGGCGGCGTCGACGGTGGTGGCGTCGATGTCGAGCTCACCGTCCGGCGGCGGGTCGGTGATCCGCTTGTACGAGTTGGAGCCCGCGGCCTTGCAGATCTTCTTGCCCTTGAGGTCCTGCGGGGCGTTGATGGAGGTGTCGTCCTTGCGGACCATCACGTCCTGGTGCGCCACGACGTAGGGGCCGCCGAAGGTGACCTTGCCCTTGCGCTCCTCGGTGATGGAGTAGGTGGCGAAGATGATGTCGACCGTGCCGTTCTGCAGGAACGGCTCACGGTTGGAGGAGGCGGACTCCTTCCATTCGATCTTCACGTCCTTGCCGCCGGCCACTTCCTTCAGTACGGCCTTGGCCACGTCGACGTCGAAACCCTCGGGCTCGCTGCCCGTCTTGAGGCCCAGGCTCGGCTGGTCCCACTTGGTGCCGACCACAATGGTGCCGCCCCCGGCGATCTTGTCGGCCACGGTGGCGTAGTCGCCGCCACCGCCGCCGCTCTCGCCGCCGCAGGCCGCGAGGCCGGCGGCCATCGCCAGCACCGAGAGCACTGCTCCCATTCGACGCATGTGCATGTGTTCCCTGCCTTGGTTGTCAGTGCGTGAGAATCTTCGAAAGGAAGTCACGCGCCCGGTCCGTCTGCGCGTTGGTGAAGAACTCGTCGGGGGTGTTCTCCTCCACGATCTGCCCGTCGGCCATGAACACCACCCGGTTGGCCGCCCTCCGGGCGAATCCCATCTCGTGCGTGACGACCACCATGGTCATCCCGTCACGGGCCAGCCCGACCATGACGTCGAGCACCTCTTGCACCATCTCGGGGTCGAGGGCGGAGGTCGGCTCGTCGAACAGGATCATCTTCGGGTCCATGGCCAGCGCCCTGGCGATGGCGACCCGCTGCTGCTGGCCGCCGGAAAGCTGGGCCGGATATTTGTCCGCCTGCGCGGCGATGCCCACCCGTTCGAGCAGCTCCATCGCGCGCTTGTTCGCGGCGTCCTTGGCGACTCCGCGCACCTTGACCGGGCCGAGAGTGACGTTCTCCCTGATGGTCTTGTGCGCGAACAAGTTGAACGACTGGAAGACCATGCCGACTTCGGAACGCAGCCGCGCCAGCCCCTTGCCCTCCTCGGGCAGGACCTGACCGTCGAAAATGATCTTTCCGTCGCTGATCGTCTCCAGCCGGTTCATCGTGCGGCACAAAGTGGACTTACCGCCGCCCGATGGGCCGATGACGACCAGGACCTCGCCACGAGAGACGGTCAAGTTGATGTTCTTCAGGACGTGCAACGCCCCGAAGTGCTTGTTGACGTTCTCCAACTGGACCAGTGGAGTGGCGTCGCCGTTCTCCGTCATGGAGTAAAACGTAGAGGGCATTAGAACGCTGTGCACTAACCGAGCGGTACCGATCCGATCACATCATGCCGTCAAGCTGGCCTTTTAGAACCGTACGGCCCTTGTCAAGGCTGACTGCGACTACCCTTGAACCTGCCATGACTGTGACCCAGGAGGGCGCCCGCACATACGAAGTGCGCACATACGGGTGCCAGATGAACGTCCACGACTCCGAGCGGCTGTCCGGTCTGCTGGAAGAGGCCGGCTACGTGCCCGCTCCCGACGGCGAGACGGCCGACGTGGTCGTGTTCAACACGTGCGCCGTGCGGGAGAACGCCGACAACCGCCTCTACGGCAACCTCGGCCACCTCCGCCCGGCCAAGGCCGGCAACCCCCGCATGCAGATCGCCGTCGGGGGCTGCCTGGCACAGAAGGACCAGGGCGAGATCGTCCGCCGGGCGCCGTGGGTCGACGTCGTGTTCGGCACCCACAACATCGGCTCGCTGCCGGTGCTGCTGGAGCGGGCGCGCATCGAGGGCGAGTCGCAGGTCGAGCTGAAGGAGTCGCTCGAGGTCTTCCCCTCGACGCTGCCCACCAAGCGCGAGTCGGCCTACGCCGCCTGGGTGTCCGTCTCCGTCGGCTGCAACAACACCTGCACGTTCTGCATCGTGCCGTCGCTGCGCGGCAAGGAGAAGGACCGCCGCCCCGGCGACGTCCTCGCCGAGGTGCAGGCGCTGGTCGACCAGGGCGTGCTCGAGGTCACGCTGCTGGGCCAGAACGTCAACACCTACGGCGTGGAGTTCGGCGACCGGCTGGCCTTCGGCAAGCTGCTGCGCTCCTGCGGCGGCATCGAGGGTCTTGAGCGGGTGCGCTTCACCTCGCCCCACCCGGCCGCCTTCACCGACGACGTCATCGCCGCGATGGCCGAGACGCCCAACGTGATGCACCAGCTCCACATGCCGCTGCAGTCGGGTTCCGACCGGGTGCTGCGGGCCATGCGGCGCTCCTACCGCGCCGAGCGCTACCTCGGCATCATCGAGCGCGTGCGCGCCGCCATGCCCGACGCGGCCATCTCCACCGACATCATCGTCGGCTTCCCCGGCGAGACCGAGGAGGACTTCCAGGCCACCCTCGACGTCGTACGCCAGAGCCGCTTCGCCAACGCCTTCACCTTCCAATACTCCATCCGCCCCGGCACTCCGGCGGCCACCATGGCCGACCAGGTGCCGAAGGAGGTCGTCCAGGAGCGCTACGAGCGGCTCGTCGCGCTGCAGGAGGAGATCTCGTGGGAGGAGAACAAGAAGCAGGTCGGGCGCACGCTCGAAGTGCTGGTCGCCGAGGGCGAGGGGCGCAAGGACGAAGCCACCAGGCGGCTGTCCGGGCGCGCGGCGGACAACCGGCTCGTGCACTTCGCCGTCGGTGACGAGACGCCGCGGCCCGGTGACATGGTGACGGTCGAGGTGACGTACGCGGCGCCGCACCACCTGGTCGCCGACGGGGCAGTGCTCGGAGTGCGGCGCACCCGCGCCGGCGACGCCTGGGAGGCTCGCCAGGGCGGCGGGGCCCCGTCGCCGGGGGTGCTGCTCGGCATGCCGACCATCGGCCGTCCCGCTCCGCTGCCCGCCGCCACGGGGGGCTGCTCGGCGCACTGATCCGTTTCGTCGAGGGCGGTACCGGTTCTCCGGTGCCGCCCTCTGCCGTGTCCTCTGCCGTGTCCTGGGCCGTCAGCGGGTGAGGCGGTTGAGCACGTCGTAGCAGGGGCCGCGGCGGAAGTCGTGGAACGTGGCGCAGGGGTCGGGCATGCCGGGCTTCTGGGCCGGTTCGGGGTTCTGGGCCGGCTCTGCTGGTGGGGGTGGCTGGGGCGGCGCCTGTGGGGCCGGTGAGCCGTGCGGGCGGGCCTTCTGAGGTGGGACGAGGGGGCGCGCTTCTGGGGTGGGCAGGATCGGCTTCTTGTACGTCGGGGGGACCGCGGACGTCGGGGGGACCGGGGACGTCGGGGGGACCGGGGACGTCAGCGGGCCCGCCGAGGGGAGGGGCGGGAGGGGCCGCCCGGCCGGGGTCTCCCAGGGCGGGAGAAGGTCGGCGGCCGGGTCCCAAGGCGGCACCGGTTCTATCCAGGGTGGGGACAGCGGGCCGAACATGATCGACGCCGGGCGGGGCGACGATGAGTGGATCGCTCCATTCGACCGCCTCGCTGCGGGTGTGGCTGTTTGTGGTGTGATCGACGCCGAGAGTGGCGATTCAGACGAATTCGATCTTACGGAAAGCGGGGTTTCCCGATCGAATCCCTGCGGTCTTTGCGAAGATGGTTCCCGCGAGTCGGTGAATGCTAGGAAAATCCCTAGCATCGCGGTGACCAGTACCCCGAAGACTCCGGCCATGGGCGCGAGGTGGGCGCGGCCACCTGGGGAAATGGATCTAAGGGGGGACAAGTCGTGATTCCTTTGTGATTGTTGTGCGAGCATTAGGCTGTTGCGGCTAGTGTGGTCCATCACCCGCGGAAGCCGGTGAGCTTTCCCCGATACGACCGCAGGGAGCTGTAGCGCCATGCAAGATCCGAACCAGGCGGATCGCCAGGAGATCCTGTCCGGGCCGGGAGACGCCCGGCTCGATCCGCGAAATAGACCGCAGAGAAACAGATCGACCAAGAACAACAAGAAGGCGACGATCCTCGCCGCTTCGGCGCTCGTCGCGTTGCTCGCGGCCGGTGGCGCCGGCTACCTGCTGGCGGGGAACGACGGTGAGGCCGCCCAGAGCGGCGCCGGGCCGCAGACGTCCCAGAGCCCGGGAGACGATCTCCAGGGCGACGACGACGCGACCATGGGCGACGTCACCACCGACGAGCCCGGCGACGGCGCCAAGGACCAGGCCGCCGACGCTCCCGTGGACGACGGCGGCGTGGGCGACGTGGCCGACCCCGGCACCGGTGGCGGCGACCCGGCCGGCACCGACAAGAGCGGCTCGAAGGGCGTCAACGCCGCGCGCGGCGACTCCGGCGAGAAGACGACCAACGGCAAGAAGCCGGTCTCGTCCCCCGCGAAGTCCCCGCAGTCCTCGGGCAACGGCGGCACCTCCGACAGCCCGGCCGACGGCCCCGCGGGCACGGTCGCGGGCCAGTGCTCCAAGAGCGGCTGCTGACCCTTCCCCCGGCCCCAGGCGCGACGCTGGCCGGCTCGTGGCCCGCCCGGCGGCGGCTCGCCTTGTGAGCGGTCGCTGACCCGCCCGTAGCCCCGCCTGGCCGGGGCTCACCATGTGAGCGGCCGCTGACCCTCCTTCGGCCTCCAGCCGTGCGCTGACCCGCCCTTGGACCGTTCACCCTTGAGGGCGGCCGTTGAGGCCGGCGAAAGTGGTTCGGCGATTCCGGGGCGTACTGGACCTTCGGCTCCTGGCGGGCGGGTGCCTAGGGTCGGCGTATGACGACTGACAGAGCGTCCGTGCTGCGGGCGCTGCACGTGCCGGGACGCCCGCTGGTGCTGCCCAACGTCTGGGACGCCGCCTCCGCGCGGGCCGTACGGCAGGCGGGGTTTCCCGCGGTGGCCACCAGCAGCGCCGCGGTGGCCCGCACGCTCGGTCACGAGGACGGCGAGCGGACGCCCGTAGCGGAGATGCTGGCCGCTGTTGCCCGGGTGGCGGCGGCCGTGGACGTCCCCGTGACGGCCGACTTCGAGCGCGGCTACCGGCTCAAGCCCGCCGAGCTGGCCGAACGGCTGCTCGCCACCGGGGCCGTCGGCTGCAACCTGGAGGACTCCCTGCCGGACACCGGCGAGCTGGTCGATCCGGGGGAGCAGGCGGACTTCCTCGCCGAGGTGCGCGCGGCGGCGGGCCCTGGGCTGGTGATCAACGCCAGGGTGGACGTCTACCTCGCCGGACGGCCGTCACGCGAGGAGGCCGTGCGGCGGGGCCGGCGGTACCTGGAAGCGGGGGCCGACTGCGTGTACCCCATCGGCGCGACCGGCGAGGACGAGGTCAGGGCGCTGGTGAGCGAGGTGGGCGGACCGGTCAACGTGCTGTCCGCCCCCGGGGTCCCGCCGCTCGGGCGGCTCGCGGAGCTGGGCGTGGCGCGGGTGAGCTTCGGCAGCGGGCTGCACCAGGCGACCCAGGCGTACACGAAGGGGCTGCTGGAGGCGGTGGTTGAGGGCCGCGGCCTGTACTGAGGGCGTGGCTCTCGGCCCCCGCGTCACTCGTGGCCTGTACTGAGGGCGTGGCTCTCGGCTCCCGCGTCACTCGAGGTCCGTACTGAGGGCGTGGCGGGGACGAGATCGGCCCACCGGGCGCGGTGGTGGGGGGCGTGAGTACTCTTGCGGCGTGCTTGTCGCCGCGGCCGTCTGCCCGCCAACCCCGCTGGTCGTGCTCGATATGCCCGACCTCCGCTCCGCCTGCCACGCCGCCGTCGCCGGGCTGGCCGAGGCCCGTCCTGACACGCTGATCGTGGTGGGCGGGGCCGAGACCACGGCCTCCTACGACGGCACCGCCGCGGGCACCCTGCGCCCCTGGGGCGTGGAGCTGGCGACCCCGGGCGGCGGCGAGCCGGTGCTGCCGCTGTCGCTGACCGTCGCCCGGCTGCTGCTCGGCGACCGGACGCCGGACGCCCTGCGGTCGGTGGCGTTCGACGCGGCGCCGGAGGAGTGCCTGGCGCTGGGGGAGAAGCTGGCCGGTGGCGGCGACCGGGTTGCGCTGCTGGTGATGGCCGACGGCTCGGCGTGCCTGAGCCCGCGCGCACCAGGCCGGTACGACGAGGCGGCCGGCCCGCTCAACGACCGGATCGCCGACGCCATCGCCACCGGAGACCCCGCGCCGCTGGCCACCCTCGACCCCGCGTCGGCCGACCGGCTGTGGGTGAGCGGCAGGGCCGCGCTC
The DNA here is from genome assembly GCF_040676845.1 of Nonomuraea sp. NPDC049504. Classification (NCBI taxonomy): domain Bacteria; kingdom Bacillati; phylum Actinomycetota; class Actinomycetes; order Streptosporangiales; family Streptosporangiaceae; genus Nonomuraea; species Nonomuraea sp. NPDC049504. The sequence goes on along the minus strand of NZ_JBFAPT010000020.1, from coordinate 202,217 downwards.
CAGGTGCTGGCCGGGGTGGCGGGGGCGCACGCATACGAGGGCCGGCTGCTCATGGCCACCGCCCCCTACGGCGTCGGCTACTTCGCCGGATCCTGGCTCGCCTGACCTGGAAGGACCTGGGAGGCGGTGGGCCGGCGCTTGGGGACGGGGACGCGCGTCAGGTCGCGGGCCGGCACCACCTCGCCGTCGAAGTGCCTGCGCACCTCCGCGACGAACGCCGGCTCGTCGTCGAATCCGTACCGCTCGGAGAAGTGGGTGAGCACCAGTCGCCGCACCCCCGCGTCGGCCGCCACGAGCCCCGCCTCCAGCGCCGTCAGGTGCCCGTACTCCTTGGCCAGCGCCGCCTCTGATGACAGGAACGTGGCCTCGATGACCAGCAGGTCGACCCCGTTGGCCAGCTCGAAGACGGAGTCGCAGAGCCGGGTGTCCATCACGAACGCCACGCTCTGACCCGGTTTCGGCTCGCTGCACTCGGCGAGCGTGACCCCGCGTACGGACCCGGTGCGCTGCAGTTCGCCCACCTCGGGCCCGCGGATGCCGTGGGCGGCCAGCTTCTCCGGCAGCATGCGGCGGCCGAGGGGCTCCTGGACGCGGTAGCCGTACGACTCGACGGGATGGGACAGCCGGCGCGCGATGACCGGCCCGACCGAGGACACGTCGCCGGAGACGGGATGTTCGGAGATGACCGCGGTGTCGGCGAAGGCGGCGGCGTGGCGGAGCCTGCGCCAGTACGTCTCGCCGGAGGCGGGGAAGACGGCGCGGACGGGATGGCGTACTTTGTCGCGGGCGATCCGCTGCACGATCCCCGGCACGCCGAGGCAGTGGTCGCCGTGGAAGTGGGTCAGGCAGATCCAGTGGACGTCGTTGGCGCTCACGCCCGCGTACGTCATCTGGCGCTGCGTGCCCTCTCCAGGGTCGAACAGGAAGCCCTGGCCGTCCCAGCGCAGGAGGTAGCCGTTGTGGTTACGGTGTCGGGTAGGAACCGCGCTGGACGTTCCCAGCACCACGAGCTCACGTGAGGACACGATGACCCCTAGCGAGGAGACGGTCGCCATCGCCGAGGTGCCCACGCCGGTGGGCACGTTCGTCCTGGCCCTGACCGAGAACGGCCTCGTGGCGTCGGGCTGGAGGTCCCGCGCCAGGGTGACAGGCCGGCTCGATCTGGCTGAAGTCCATGACCCGGATCGTACGGCCTCCGCCGTCGCCGAGCTGAAGGCTTATTTCGCGGGCGAGCTGAAGACGTTCGGGACGCCGATCGACTGGCGGCTGATGTCGGGCTCGCGGCTGCGGGTCCTCCAGGCGCTGCACAAGGTCCCGTACGGCACCGCCGTCACCTACGGCGAGCTGGCCGCGCTCGCGGGCTCCAGCGTGCCCGCGAGAGGCATCGGCTCGATCATGGGTTCCAACCCGATCCCGATCGTGATCCCCTGCCACCGGGTGGTGGCGGCGGGCAACGGGCTGGGCGGGTTCAGCGGCGGCGAGGGCGTCGAGACCAAGCGGTGGCTGCTGACCCACGAGGGCTACCTGCAGCCGACCCTGCTGGATCTCTAGCAGACTTGTCGCCGTGCGCCAGCAGCCAGTGATCGCCGTCGTGGGTCCCACGGCGGCAGGAAAGTCCGATCTCGCCGTCGACCTCGCCCTCCGGCTGGGGGGTGAGTGCGTCAACGCCGACTCCATGCAGCTCTACCGCGGCATGGACATCGGCACGGCCAAGCTCACCCCGGCCGAGCGCCGCGGGGTGCCCCACCACCTGCTGGACATCTGGGACGTCACGGTCACCGCCAGCGTGGCCGAGTACCAGAAGCTGGCCAGGGCCGTCTTCGATGCCGTCGAGGTGCCCGTGCTGGTCGGCGGCAGCGGCCTCTACGTGCGGGCGGCCATCGACGACCTGGAGTTCCCCGGCACCGAGCCGGAGATCAGGGCCAGGCTGGAGGCGGAGCTGGCCGAGCGCGGCCCCGCGCCGCTCTACGAGCGGCTGCGCGAGCAGGACCCGGCCGCCGCCGCCGCGATCCTGCCGACCAACGGCCGCCGCGTCGTGCGGGCGCTGGAGGTGATCGAGCTGTCCGGCCGGCCGTTCTCGGCGACCATGCCGTCGTACGACGCGGTCTATCCGAGCGTGCAGATCGGCGTCGAGGTGCCACGGCCGGTGCTCGACGAGCGGATCGAGCTGCGGGTCGAGCGCATGTGGGCGGCCGGGCTGGTCGACGAGGTGCGCACGCTGCTGGGCCAGGGCCTGGCCGAGGGCCGCACGGCGAGCAGGGCGCTGGGTTACGCCCAGGTCGTCAAGTTTCTCGAAGGGGAGTGGAGCGAGGAGCAGGCGAAGGCCGAGACGGTCAGGCTGACCAGGCGCTTCGCCCGCCGGCAGGAGTCGTGGTTCCGCCGCGATCCGCGGGTGCGGTGGCTGGCGTACGACGCCCCGGACCTGCTTGAGCGATCCCTCGCTCTCATAGCCGGACACCCGTACGAATAAACTCCTAAGATGCGCTTTCTCAAGGGGCACGGCACCGAGAACGATTTCGTCATCCTGCCTGATCCCGGCGGTGAGGTCGATCTGTCGGCTTCGCTCGTCGCGAAGATCTGTGACAGGAGGGCCGGCATCGGCGCCGACGGCGTGCTCCGCGTGGCGCCCACGAAGCAGAGCCCGGAGGTGGCCGACCAGGCGGCCGCGGCCGAGTGGTTCATGGACTATCGCAACTCCGACGGCAGCATGGCCGAGATGTGCGGCAACGGCGTGCGGGTGTTCGCCCGCTACCTGGTGGACGCCGGGCTCGTGCACGGCACGGAGTTCGGCGTGGCGACGAGGGGCGGCGTACGCAGGGTGCGCGTCGAGCCGAACGGTGACATCACGGTGGACATGGGCAAGCCCTCCGTCCACGGCGAGAGCACGGCGTCGGTGGGTAACCAGGAGTACACCGGCCTCCACGTCGACATGGGCAACCCGCACCTGGCCTGCTCGATCGGCGACCCGGTCGCGCAGCTCGACCTCAACCACCAGCCCGGTTTCGACACGGGCGTCTTTCCCGCAGGGGTCAACATCGAGCTGTTCAACCCGGTGGGCACGAGCCGGGCGGTCATGCGCGTCTACGAGCGCGGCTCGGGTGAGACCAGGGCCTGCGGCACGGGCGCGGTGGCCACGGCGGTCGCGGCGGCGGCGCTGACCGGCGACACCACGGGCACGTGGACGATCGAGGTGCTGGGCGGCACGCTGAGGGTGATCCTCGACGAGGACACCAGCTACCTGTCGGGACCGGCGGTGATCATCGCGAGCGGCGAACTGACTATTGCAGAATGATGTTCTGCTAGGGGATGCTGGGTCCACTTCCTGAACTGAGAGGTGGACATGGCGCACCCACGCACCACGGCGGCCAGGGTCAAGACGCCCATCGGGCAGTTCGGCGGCGGATGGATGATCTCGCGCGAGGTCAAGGCCATCTGCGACGAGTACGGGCTCGGCCCGCGCGAGGCGTACTTCCGGGGCCGCTGCGGCGTGCTCGGCGAGTGCGCGGCCGACGTCGTCACGTCGGTCGCCGTCTTCTTCCCGCCCGAGCACGTCGAGGCGAGCTGGAACGGCGGGCGCGAGCTGGCCGCGGACCGCGCCGTCGAGCTGTACGCCGCCGCCTGCCAGGAGTGGGGGCGGCGCAAGCTCGGCGGCTACGAGGGCTGCGCCAGGATCGCCGAGCTGCTGGAGCCGGTCGTCGAGCAGGCCTCGCCCGTGGGGGCGCCGCTGTTCGCGGGCTGGCGGGCCGTGCCTCTGCCCGGCGACCCGCCCGCCCGGGCCGTCCAGCTCATGCACGTCGTCCGCGAGCTGCGCGGCGGCCTGCACGCCAACGCCGTGATCGCGGCCGGCCTGCACCCCCTGGAGGCGACCCTGGCCGCCGAGCACGACGCGCTGCCGCTGGGACGCTCGTCGGGCGAGGACGTCGCGCGCTTCTTCACCTGGCCCGAGCCGTACGAGAGGCCGGGCCCGGAGGTCGTGAAGCGGCGCGCGGCGGTGGAAGAGAACACCGACGATCTCATGGCTGAGGTGTTCTCGGTTCTCACCGACGCCGAATCGGACGAGCTGATCGAGCTTCTGCGTTTTGGGGACGCTCGTTGACCTGGCAGACTGACTGCCCATGGACGTGGACATCTGGGCCTGGGTCGGCGAAACCCAGCAGCAGCTTTCCGAGGCGGGCAACGTTGGCCTCGCCATGGCGCTGGGAGACCTCCCCGCACAGGCTTACGAGGGCCGATACCCGCAGCTCGACGTCATGGCTCCGGCCATCGCGCAGCAGGCGGAGGCTCTGGAGCTGCCCTGGCTCGAGTTCTACGCCCGCTACTGGCACCTGATCGGCCGCATCGGCGACCGCGCCCAGGGCGCGGTCGCGGTCGACGACGCCAAGCAGTTGCTGGCGTTCGCTCAGCGCGAAGACGTGCGCGAGTGCCCGGCGACTCCGGCGGCGGCCGAGGCGATGGCCATCGCGTGGGCCAACGCCGACGGCCCCGGCCACGCCACCGAGCGGCTCGAGACCGTGGGCGCCTTCCTCGAGGACATGAGCCCGGAAAACCCGGCCTTCTCCGGCCTCACGACGCAATACGTCGCGGCCCTCATCGACGCCGGCAAGGCGGGCGAGGCCGTCACCTACGCGGAGTCCGCCGTCGAGCGGCTGCGCACGGCGGGCCGCGAGGCGAGCTGGGAGCTGGGCGCCGAGAGCGCCCGCGCGCTGCTGGCCGCGGGCCGCGCCGAAGACGCGCTCACCGCGCTGCAGGCCGCGTCCGAGTTCAAGCCCGACGACCCGGTCGCCAAGGAGCACCGCGACGGCGTGCGCAGGGCGCTCATCCTCGCCACGCTCGGCCGCATCGCCGAGTCCGTCGACGCGCTGCCCGACCTCGACGTCGTGGGCGACCACCCGCGCGTGTGGGTCGAGTGGACCGAGGCGGTCAGCAAGCTGGCCGGCTCCGCCCAGATCACCAACACCTGGCAGCTCGGCCGCGTCGTGCGCCAGTGGATCGACTACTTCGGCATGATGGGCGGCTACCGCGCCCGCGTCGAGCTGGCGCTGGTCGCCGGCGACCTGGCGCTCGGCCGGCAGGGCGTGTGGCAGGCCAGGCTGCTCGCCGACCTCGCCGAGTCCGGCACCGCCGAGCTGCGCGAGAGCGGCGAGCTCGCCGAGCGCATCGCCGCGCTGCGCGCCGCCGCCGACGGCGCGCAGGAGCCGGCCGCTCCCGGCCCGCTGGAGGAGCGCGTCGGGCTGTTCGACGCCGCCGACGGCTTCAACGCCGACCCCGAGAAGTGGGTGGGCTGGCTGGCCCCGCTGTCCGGCGACGACCTCGAGGCCACCCGCCGCCACACCACCACGCTCGGCTTCCTCGGCTACCCCGCCACCGGCGCCGACATCTACTGGAAGAAGCTGGTCGACACCGGCGAGATCGCCACCGCCGACGGTGACGACGTCGCCTACCTCACCACGCTGCTCATCGAGGCCCGCCAGGACGAGCGGCTCGAGCAGATGGCCGCCATGCTGCCCCACGCGGCCCAATACCTCGCGCTCACCCGCCTCCACAGCGCCCGCGAGCGCTGGCCCGAGGCGGTCGAGACGGGCGAGCATGCCATCGCGGCCGGGGCCGGCATCGACGCCCGCCGCCTGCTGTCCGGCGCCGCCCAGCAGATCGACCAGAACGCCAGGGGCGCCCAGGTGCTGCTCGAAGTGCTCGACGAGCTCACCGAGGAGGACACCTGGCGCATGATCGTCATGGCCACCTCGGCCGAGGACTGGGAGACCGTGCGCAAGGGCGCGGCCAAGATCGGCATGCCGATCAAGTCCGCCGAGGGGCCGATCGAGGAGGAGATGGGCCTCATCAGGCTCATCCTGCCCGCCCCCGACGGCGGCCAGCGCCAGGTGCTGTCCATCCGCACCGGCCCGGCCACCGCCAGGCTCGCCCTGCCGCAGCCGCGCGGCATGGACTACAACGCCGGCGACCTCGTCGTCTTCGACCCGCAGCTGCTGGAGCCGGTGCCCGAAGACCCCCAGGAGCAGCAGAACTTCGTGCCGCCCTTCGCCGCGGTGCGCATCCTGCGGCCCGGCGGCTACACCAGCTACTTCTTCGACGGCGCCGCGCCGAGCGAGGAGGACTGGGCGGAGTTCACCGAGGTCATGGCCGAGCGCGGCTGGCCGATGTGGGTCTACAGCGACGAGAACTACACCATCACCCACCCCTCCACCGGCGAGTCGCTGCCGGGCGTCTTCGGCTGGGTCGCGGTGCCGCCCAACGTCTCGCCCTCCGAGGTCGACGCGCTGCTCGACGACGCCACCGAGCGCTGGGTGCACCCGCTGGCCTGGCTCGACCTGGCGCGCGAGATCGACGTCGAGGTCGAGCGGCACGAGCGCATCGTCAAGGAATACGGGCTCTAGGCCGGGCTTTCAACCGGGCTCCGGATCTGGTGGAGGGCGGTCAACGGTGCTGGAGCGGTTCCGGCTCGACGGCAAGGTGGCGATCGTCACGGGCGCGTCCGCGGGCCTCGGCGTCGCCTTCGCCCGCGGCCTCGCGGAGGCCGGCGCCGACGTGGTGATCGCCGCGCGCCGCGCCGATCGTCTCGCCGAGACCCGGCGGCTGGTCGAGGAGACCGGCCGCCGGTGCCTGGCGGTCCCGACCGACGTGTCCAAACCGGACGACTGCGACGCGCTGGTGGCCGCCGCCGTCGAGGGCATGGGCGCGGTCGACGTGCTCATCAACAACGCGGGGGTCGGCACCGCCGTGCCCGCGCTGCGTGAGACGCCCGAGGAGTTCCGCCAGGTCATCGACATCAACCTGCACGGCACCTACTGGATGGCGCAGGCGTGCGCGCGGGTGATGCGGCCGGGCTCGTCGATCGTCAACATCGGCAGCGTCCTCGGCGAGACCACCGCCGGCCTGCCCCAGGCCGCCTACAGCGCTTCGAAGGCCGGCGTCGTGGGCCTGACCCGCGACCTGGCCCAGCAGTGGACCGGCCGCCGCGGCATCCGGGTCAACTGCCTGGAGCCCGGCTTCTTCGCCTCGGAGATGACCGAGCAGTACAAACCGGGCTACCTGGAACGCATGACGGAGTCCCGCGTCATCATGGGCCGCCCCGGCGACCCCGCCGAACTCGTGGCTGCAGCCGTCTTCCTGGCCGGCGACGCCTCGTCGTACATCACCGGGGTAACCCTCGCCGTGGACGGCGGCCTCCTCATCACCTAGCGGCCGAAGACGAAGGTCTCGCCGGTGGGGCAGCGCGGGACCCAGCGCTCGTTCTCCTAGGTGAGGACGTACGTGACCGGCTTGGTCATCACGGGTCCTTGGGGAGGAGGTTGTGTTGGGCGGCCAGGTAGCCGGCGTGGAAGCGGGTGCGGGCGCCCAGGCGTTCGGCGAGCATTTGGACGCGGCGTTGCACCGTGCGGGGGCTGAGGCCCAGCTGGCGGGCTATGGCGTCGTCCTTCAGGCCGGCCGCCAGCAGAGCCAGCACCTCCGTGTCCGGGGGTGAGGGCCAGGATTCTGGTTCGAGGTTGTCGGCTGAGAGACGGAGCGGGACGGCCGCGCGCCACAGGGTTTCGAAGAGGCCCACCAGGGCGTCCAGCAGGGCGGAGGGGTGGACGACCAGGGCGCTTTCTACGGCTTTGTCCGTGTCGGAGACCAGCGGGAGGATGGCGGTGCGGGCGTCGGCGACGGCGAGCTTGACGGGCACCGAGCCGAGCCTGGCCTGCTCGCCGTCCGCGACGGCGCGGCGGGTGTGGTCGAGCATGCCGGGCTGCTCGAAGGCGAGCGGGCTGTAGATGCCGCGCGTCACGGGGGCGCCGCCGCGGGCGGCGCGGCGGAGGTTCTCCTGGTCGTCGCTGACGTCCACCGCGTACGGCGGATGCACCAGCACCAGCAGCTCCCTGGTGGCGTTGCGTTCGAGCTGGAGGTAGCGCCGGGCGACGGCGTCGCGCCCCGTCACCACCTCGAGCACCTCCTCGGGATGCGGCCCGCCGCGCTCGGCGACCTCGGTGGCGAGCAGCGCGGCGGCGGCCCTGCTGTGGGTCAGCTCCTCCTGGCGGCGCGCGACGAGGATGTCGATGGCGATGGTCGGCGGCGTCGCGACGAGGCGGAGCGGGCGGCCGGCGACGCGCGAGATGAGGCCGAGGTCCTCCAGCCTGGGCAGCATGCGGCGGATGGCGGCGGCGGACGAGCCGGTCTCGGTGGCCAGCTCGCTCAGCGTGGCGGGGCCGTGCCGCAGCAGGGCGCGGTAGGCCGTCTCCTCGGCCGCCGTGACACCGAGCCCGTCCAGTAAGCGCCGCTGCGCCATGGTGCCGTGACGCCCCCTCCCATGCGATGATCCGAGGTCAGCGTACTGGTACGCCGCCCCGCTCGATCTCCCCGTGCGGGCACAGTCCGGATGCGGCCGTTGTGCACCGAAGTGGCTCTTGTTCCGGCGGTCCCTGGAATCTATGGTCGTTGCGTAGTGCGGTGCGTGTTGCGTCATAAGGAACAACCGGAGGCACCATGAGCCGACCGCGTACGGTGATCGTGGGAGCGGGCATCGTCGGCTGCGCCCTCGCCGACGAGCTCACCGAGCGGGGGTGGACGGACGTCACCGTGGTCGACCAGGGCCCGCTCTTCGCCGCGGGCGGCTCCAGCTCCCACGCCCCCGGCCTGGTCTTCCAGACCAACCCGTCGAAGACGATGACCGAGTTCGCCGCCTACACGGTCAGGAAGTACACCGCGCTCGGCGCGGACTGCTTCCGCCAGGTCGGCGGCCTGGAGCTGGCCACCACCCCAGAACGCTGGACCGACCTGCACCGCAAGCTCGGCTGGGCCGAGTCGTGGGGCGTCGAGGCGCGGCTGCTCGACCCCGGCGAGTGCGCGCAGCTGTGGCCGCTGCTCGACGAGGACAAGGTGCTCGGCGGCTTCCACGTGCCCTCCGACGGGCTCGCGACGGCGGTCGCGTGCGGCGAGCGGCAGGCGGCGCGGGCCACCGAGCGCGGCGCCAGGTTCCTGGGCGGGCACACGGTCGTGGGCATCGACCAGCGCGGCGGCCGGGTGACCGGCGTCGCCGTCGTGGTGGAGGGCGAGCACCGGACGATCCCCGCCGACGTGGTGGTGTGCGCGGCCGGCTTCTGGGGGCCGACGGTCGGCGCGATGGCCGGGCTGAGCGTGCCGCTGCTGCCGCTGGCCCACCAGTACGCGAAGTCGGGCCCCCTCGGCGCCCTGCGACCTGGCCCGATCCTCCGCCACCAGGACCGCGACCTCTACTTCCGGCAGCACGGCGACCGCATCGGCATCGGCTCCTACTCCCACCGCCCGATGCCGGTCACCCAGGACGAGATCGGCCCGCGAGGCACCACGATGCCGTCGGTGCAGGCGTTCACCGAGGAGGACTTCGACCCCGCCTGGCGCGACGCGGTGGAGCTGCTGCCCGCCCTGGCCGAGTCCAAGTACGAGGACGGCATCAACGGCGTCTTCTCCTTCACCCCCGACGGCTTCCCGCTGATCGGCGAGGCGCCGCACCTCGACGGGTTCTGGCTGGCCGAGGCCGTCTGGGTGACCCACTCGGCCGGCGTCGCGCGGGCGGTGGCCGAGGTGCTGGTGGACGGGCGCTCCGAGATCGATCTGCACGAGTGCGAGCTGGGCAGGTTCGAGCAGGCGCAGCTGTCGCCGGCGTTCGTCGAGGAGCGCGGCAAGCAGAACTTCGTCGAGGTGTACGACGTCATCCACCCCCTCCAGCCGATGGAGTCGCCGCGCCCGCTGCGGACGAGCCCGTTCCACGTGCGGCAGCGGGAGCTGGGCGGGTTCTTCCTGGAGGCGGCGGGGTGGGAGCGGCCGCACTGGTACGCGGCCAACGAGGGCCTGCCCAGGGCGGCCACCGGCGCCGAGCTGCGGGACGCGTGGGCGAGCCGCTACTGGTCGCCGATCGCGGCGGGCGAGTCGCTGGCCACCAGGGAGGGCGTCGCGCTGTACGACATGACGCCGCTCAAGCGCATCGAGGTCAGCGGTCCTGGCTCGGCGGCGTTCCTGCAGCGCATGACCACGAACAACGTGGACAGGAAGCCCGGCTCCGTCACGTACACGCTGCTGCTCGACGCCAAGGGCGGCATGCGCTCCGACCTCACCGTGGCCAGGCTCGACGAGCACACCTTCCAGGTCGGCGCCAACGGCAACCTCGATCTCGAATGGCTGACCAGGCACGCGCCGGGCGGTGTACGCGTGCGCGACCTGACGCCGGGCACCTGCTGCGTCGGCGTGTGGGGGCCGCGCGCCAGGGAGCTGGTGCAGCCGCTGACCGACATGGACCTCTCGCACGAGGGCCTGCGCTACTTCGGCTGCCGGCAGGGCCACATCGGGCACGTGCCGGTGCTGGCGCTGCGCGTGTCGTACGTGGGGGAGCTGGGCTGGGAGCTCTACACCAGCGCCGACATGGGGCTGAAGCTCTGGGACACGCTGTGGGCGCCGGGCCTCGCGGTGGCGGGGGGCCGGGCCGCGTTCAACAGCCTGCGGCTGGAGAAGGGCTACCGGCTGTGGGGCGTGGACATGACGAGCGAGCACACCCCGTACGAGGCGGGGCTGGGCTTCGCGGTCAAGCAGGACAAGGACTTCATCGGCCGCGACGCGCTCGACGCCGACGTCACCCGCAAGCTGGTGCCGCTGCTCAGCGCCGAGGTCGTCATGGGCAAGGAGCCGGTCAGGCACGGCGGCCGCACGGTCGGCTACGTCACCAGCGCCGCCTACGGCCACACGATCGAGCGTCCCATCGCCTACGCCTGGCTGCCCGCGGAGCTGGCCCAACCCGGGACACAGGTGGAAATTTCCTACTTCGGCCGCCGCGTCCCCGCGGAGGTCGCCGCCGAGCCCCTGTACGACCCCGGGATGGAGAAGATCCGACGTTGACCCACCCCGACTTCCTCTGGCGCAACCCCGACCCCAAGCCCGCCTACGACGTCGTCATCGTCGGCGGCGGCGGCCACGGCCTGGCCACCGCGTACTACCTGGCCAGGAACCACGGCCTGACGAACGTCGCCGTCCTGGAGCGCGGCTGGCTGGCCGGCGGCAACATGGCGCGCAACACCACGATCATCCGCTCCAACTACCTGTGGGACGAGAGCGCCGCCATCTACGAGCACTCGCTCAAGCTGTGGGAGGGGCTGAGCGCGGAGCTGGACTACGACCTGCAGTTCAGCCAGCGCGGCGTGCTCAACCTCGCGCACAACCAGGGCGACGTGCGCGAGGGCCGGCGCCGGGTCAACGCCAACCGGCTCAACGGCGTGGACGCCGAATGGCTCGACCCCGACGAGGTCAAGAAGTTCTGCCCGGTCATCAACGTCTCCCAGCGGGCCCGCTACCCCGTCATGGGGGCCACGCTGCAGCGGCGCGGCGGCATCGCCAAGCACGACCACGTGGCATGGGCGCTGGCCCGCAAGGCGGACGCGTACGGCGTGGACCTGATCCAGGGCTGCGAGGTCACCGGGTTCGAGATCACCGGCGGCCGGGTCGTCGGCGTCGAGACCTCGCGCGGCAGGATCGCCGCGGGCAAGGTCGCGCTGGCCGCCGCCGGGCACACCTCGGTGCTCGCCGCGCGGGCCGGGCTGCGGCTGCCGCTGCAGTCGCATCCGCTCCAGGCGCTCGTGTCGGAGCTGCTGGAGCCGGTGCTCGACTGCGTGGTGATGTCGAACGCGGTGCACGTGTACGTCAGCCAGGCCCACAAGGGCGAACTGGTCATGGGGGCGGGGATCGACGCGTACACCTCGTACGGGCAGCGCGGCGGCGTCCATGTGATCGAGGCGCAGATGGCGGCGGCCCTGGAGCTGTTCCCCATCTTCAGCCGGGTGCGCGTGCTGCGCACCTGGGCCGGCATCGTGGACGTCTCGCCCGACGCCTCCCCGATCATCGGCCGCACGCCCGTCGAGGGCCTGTACGTCAACGCCGGCTGGGGCACCGGCGGCTTCAAGGCCACCCCCGGCTCCGGCTGGGTCTACGCCGACACGCTCGCCAACGACCGCCCGCACCCGCTGGCGGAGCCGTTCGCGCTGGACAGGTTCACGACGGGGGCGCTCATCGACGAGCACGGCGCGGCGGCGGTGGCGCACTGATGCTGCTCATCGACTGCCCGCACTGCGGCCCCCGCGACGAGACCGAGTTCCACTACGGCGGCCAGGCCGGCGTCGCCCACCCGGCCGGCGAGACGTCCGACGCCGAGTGGGCCGACTACGTCTTCTTCCGCGACAACCCCAAGGGCTGGTTCCGGGAGCGCTGGTTCCACGTGCACGGCTGCCGGACCTGGTTCGACGTCGAGCGGCACACCGTCACCCACGAGATCAGGAAACCCATATGAGGTTCACGTTCGACGGCCGCCCGCTGCGGGGCGAGCCGGGTGACACGCTGGCCGCCGCCCTGCTGCGCAACGGCGTACGCGTGGTGGGCCGCAGCGTGACCCTCGGCCGGCCGCGCGGCGTCTTCACCGCGGGCCCCGAGGAGCCGAACGCGCTCGTCCGCGTCGGCCCCGACCCGATGCTGGCCGCCACCACGGTCGAGCTGTACGACGGCCTGGAGGCGTGGAGCCTGCGCGGCAAGGGCCGGGTGGACCCGCACGCCGTGGACGAACGCCGCTGCGACAAGGGCTACCTGCACTGCGACGTGCTCGTGGTGGGCGGCGGTCCCGCCGGGCTCGCCGCCGCGAGCGCCGCGGGACGGCTGGGCGCGCGGGTGATCCTGGTGGACGACCAGCCGCGCCTCGGCGGCGACCTGCTCAACGGGCGGCTGCTGCTCGACGGCGCGCCCGCGCTCGACTGGGTGGCCGGGCTCGACCTGCCGGGCCGGGTGCTCACGCGGACGACCGCCGTCGGCTACTACGACCACAACTACGTGGTGGCGGTGGAGCGGCGGGCGCGCGGCGAGCGGCTGTGGCACATCAGGGCCCGCCGGGTGGTGCTGGCCACGGGCGCGCACGAGCGCTCGGTCGCCTTCCCCGGCAACGACCGTCCCGGGGTGATGCTCGCCTCGGCGGCCCGCGCCTACGCCAACCGGTACGGGGTCGCGCCCTGGCGGCGGGCGGTCGTCTTCGCCTGCGCAGACTCCGGCCACGAGGCGGCGGCCGACCTGGCGGCGGCCGGGGTGGAGGTCGTCGAGGTCGTCGATCCCCGCCGCGACGGGCAGGTGGTGACCGGCACGACCGGCGACGCGGAAGGCGTGCTCAAGGGTGTGCTGATCGGCTCCCGGCACGTCGAGGCGGACCTGCTGGCCGTGGCCGGCGGCTGGAACCCGGCCGTGCACCTGTTCAGCCAGTCGCAGGGGCGGGTCAGGTTCGACGAGGAGCTGCAGGCGTTCGTGCCGGGCACGTCCGCGCAGGCCGAGCGGTCGGCGGGGGCGTGCAGGGGCCTGTACGGCACCCGCGACGCCATCGCCGACGGCCACGCGGCGGGCACGGAAGCGGCGGAACTGGCACTCGCCGGCAGCCGCGCCGACGGCGCGAGCGGGTTCGGCGCGAGCCGGACCGAGGCGCGCGGGCAGGACGCTGGCGGGCTCGGCGCTGGCGGGCTCCGCGCGGGCAGGCTTGGCGCGGGCAGGCGGGGCGGCGGCCGTGAGGAGTTGCGGGTTCCTGAGTGCGACGAGCGGCCGATCGCGCCGCCGGCCGCTCTGTGGCTGGTCGAGGGCGACGGCGGCGAGCCGGCGTTCGCGGACCTGCACCGCGACGTGACCGTGGCCGACCTCGCCAGGGCCACCGGCACCGGCATGCGCTCGGTCGAGCACGTCAAGCGCTACACCACCGCGGGCACCGGCGCCGACCAGGGCAAGACGTCGGGCGCGGTCGTGGTGGGCGTCATGTCGGCGCTGCTCGGCGCCGCGCCGGGCCAGGTGGGCACGACCACGTTCCGCCCGCCGTACACGCCGGTGTCGTTCGCCACGCTCGCGGGACGCGACAGGGGCGAGCTGTCCGACCCGGTCAGGACCACCGCCATGCACGACGCGCACGTGGCGCGCGGCGCCGTGTTCGAGGACGTCGGCCAGTGGAAGCGCCCCTGGTACTTCCCCCACGACGGCGAGTCGATGGAGGACGCCGTGCGGCGCGAGTGCCGCGCGGCCCGCACGGACGTGGCCGCCATGGACGCCTCCACGCTCGGCAAGATCGACATCAGGGGCGCGGACGCCGGGACGTTCCTCGACCGCGTCTACACCAACATGTACTCGACCCTCCCGGTCGGCGCCTGCCGCTACGGCCTGATGTGCCGGGCGGACGGCATGGTGTTCGACGACGGCACCACGACCAGGCTCGCCGACGACCACTACCTGATGACCACGACGACGGGCAACGCCGCCGCGGTGTTCGACTGGCTGGAGGAGTGGCGCCAGACGGAGTGGCCTGACCTGGACGTGTCGTTCACCTCGGTCACCGACCACTGGGCGACGGTCGCGGTGGTCGGGCCGCACGCCGGGCGGGTGCTCGCGGCCGTCGCGCCGGGGGCGGTGGATCTGGCGTTCATGCGGTACGCGGCCGTCGACGTGCTGGGCGTGCCGGGGCGGGTGTTCAGGATCAGCTTCTCGGGCGAGCTGGCGTACGAGGTGAACGTGCCGTGGGCGTACGGGCGGGCGCTGTGGGAGGCGGTGCTGGAGCTGGGCGCGGTGCCGTACGGGACCGAGACCATGCACGTGCTGCGTGCCGAGAAGGGCTTCGCGATCGTCGGCCAGGAGACCGACGGCACGGTCACCCCGCAGGACCTCGGCATGTCGTGGATCGTCTCCAAGCGCAAGCCCGACTTCGTCGGCAAGCGCTCGCACGCCAGGCCCGACACCGCGCGGCAGGACCGCAAGCGCCTGGTCGGCCTGCTGCCCGACGACCCCGCCGCGCGGGTGGACGAGGGCGCGCAGCTCGTGGCGGCCGGGCGATCGCCGGACGGCGTGGTGCCGATGCTCGGTCACGTCACCTCCAGCTATCACAGCGAGGCGCTGGGCCGTACCTTCTGCCTGGCGCTGGCCAGGGAGGCGGCGCCGGGCGACCGGCTGACCGCGGTGTCAGGGGGCGCGGCGCTGCCCGTGACGGTCGTGGAGCCGGTCTTCTACGACCCCGGCAACGCCCGCCGCGACGGCGAGCCGCTGCCGGCCGGGACGGTCACGCCGCTCACCGGGGCGCAGGCGGAGAGCCCGGCCGCCGCCTTCGCCGCGCGCTTCGCGGCGGCGAGCGGGGAGCGGGTGCGGCTGCGCGAGGTGGCGTTCGAGCCGATGTGGGAGGTCAGGGGCGCGGATCCGGGGGCGGGGCTGCGGCTGGGGCCGTCCTGGTGGCTCGTGGCGGGGGACGCGACGCCGGGGCCTGCCTGGGTGGAGGTGTCGGGGCAGCGTACGGTGCTGGAGCTGGCGGGCCCGGCGGCCGATGAGGTGCTGATCACCGGCTGCCCGATCGACCTGCACCCGTCGGCCTTCGCCGGGCATGCCCAGACCCTGCTGGGCAAGGCGCCGGTGATCCTGGAACGGCGGGCGCCCGATACGTACCGGATCTACGTGAGATCGTCTTTCGCCAGCTATCTGGCGGAGTGGCTGGTCGATGCCGTAGAGGCGTTATAACGACATACCGGGGAATTACCTAGACTTTACGAGGTTTTTGAGCGAAGTCTGGGGAGCAAGCGTGCGCGTACGGGCGTTCATGGCCGGCCTGGCCACGGTGACGATGCTGGCCGGGTGCGGCGGACTGGAGGCCCGGTCGAGCGGCGGGGTCTCGGACGCGAAGCCCGACTCCGCCGCGGTCGCCGACGCGAAGAAGAAGCTCGGCGAGCTGGAGGTCAAGGGCCGCGCGCCCAAGACCGGCTTCGACCGCGACAAGTTCGGCCCGGCCTGGTCCGACGTCGACCGCAACGGCTGCGACACCCGTAACGACATCCTCAAGCGCGACATGGAGGACGAGACGTTCAAGTCGGGCACCCACGACTGCATCGTGCTGACCGGCACCCTGAACGACCCGTACAGCGGCAAGACCATCGAGTTCGAGCGCGGCCAGAAAACCAGCAGCATGGTCCAGATCGACCACCTGGTGCCGTTGTCGGACGCCTGGCAGAAGGGCGCCCAGCAGTGGTCGGCGACCAAGCGCAAGGAGTTCGCCAACGACCCGCTGAACCTGCTCGCCGTGGACGGCCCGCTGAACGGCCAGAAGAGCGACTCCGACGCGGCCACCTGGCTGCCGCCGCGCAAGGCGTACCGGTGCGCCTACATCGCCCGCCAGATCGACGTGAAAGCGAAATACGGGGTCTGGGTGACCTCGGCGGAGAAGGACGCCATGAAGGGCATCCTGGACTCCTGCTGACCGCATGAGCGCGCCGGCCCACCGTGGGGGTGAGCCGGCGCCACAGGAAGGTGCGGAGGATCAGTCGTCGTCGTTGTCGTCCTGGTCGTCCTGGTCGTCGTTGTCGTCCACCTGGGACTTGGTGACCTTGCCCGAGGCGGCGTCCACCTTCACCTCGTGCCGCTGGGAGCCCTTGACCAGCTCCAGCTCCCAGACGTCGGCGGCGGTGTCGTTGCGGTCGAAGTCGAGCTCGCTGACCCAGGCGCCCGGCACCTGCTGGTGCGCGATCTCGATGGCCTGCTCGGCGGTGACCTTGGGTGCGGCGGGTGCGGCGGCCTCGGCCGCGGTCGCGGCGGTGGCGTACGCCGCGCCACCGCACGCGATCAGGGAGACGACACCGGCACCGGCCACGAGAAGCTTCTTTGTGATTCGCATGCCCCTACCAAACCGCGACCCCCGGTAATCGCGCGCTAAACGGTGGTTAAGGCGGCGAGAAGACACTTCAGGGGGCGGCGAGGAGCAGCTCGACGCGGGCGCCGCCGCGATCTCCGGTGGCGACGGTCAGGCCGCCGCCCGTCGACTCCGCGGTGCGGCGGGCGATGTCGAGGCCCAGGCCGGTCGAGCCGGCGCCGCTGGTGCCGCGCTCAAGGAGGGCCGGTTCGAAGCCGGGGCCCGTGTCCTCGACGGTGAGCAGGGCGCCGGGCGGGTGCGGGCGCAGGCGTACGGACATCGCGACGCCCTCAGGGGTGTGGGCGAAGACGTTGCCGAGCAGGGCGTCCACGCACGCGGCCAACTCCTCGGCGCCCACCGCCACCGGCAGCGGGCCGTCCGGCAACGTGACCGTGACCTCGCGTCCCTGGTCCTCGGCCAGCACCGACCAGAAGCGCACCCGCTCGCCCACCACGGCCGCCGCGTCGCACGACTCGCGGCCGGCGGTGCGGCGGCGGGCCTCGGTGATGACGGCGCTCACCGCGCGCTCCAGCGCGTCCACGCGGGCCTGGACGCGGGCCGCCTCCTCCGGGTCGCGCAGCGACTCGGCGTCCAGCCGCAGGCCGGTCAGGGGCGTGCGGAGCCGGTGCGACAGGTCGGCGACGGACTCCCGCTCGGCGGCCAGCAGCTCGTCGATGCGTCCTGCGAGGTGGTTGAGCGCGAGCGCGACCGAGCGCACCTCGGGCGGCCCGCCCGGCTCGGCCCGCGCCGTCAGGTCGCCGCCGGCGAGCCGGTGGGAGACCCCGGCCAGGCCGTCCACGGGCCGGGTGACGGCCAGCGCCAGCCGGTCGGCCAGCACGATGCCGAGCACCACCAGACCGAGCCCGATCAGCAGCAGCGCCAGCCACGCCTCCCGCACGCCGCGCCCCAGCTCGTCATCGGGCACGAACACCCTGATCACCGCGGTCCCGCCGGGCGACTGCGCCGAGACCAGCACCTCCCTGCCGCCTGGCGCGGCGGCGGTGACGCTGCGGCCGGTCGCGGCCAGGCGGACCGCGTCGGAGCGGCGGGCCGGCGAGCCGACGGTGGTGCCGTCGGGCAGGAACACGGTCACGGGACGCGACACCTGCTCGACCGTCAGCGGCAGGTCGGGCGCGCCGACCGCGACGGCGACCGACTCGGCGGCGGCGGTGGCCCTGCTCATCGCGCCGTTCTCGGCCACGGCGCGGATCAGCAGCGCCATCGGCACCAGCAGCGCGATGAGCACGAGCGAGGTGGTGGCCGCGACGAGCAGCGCCAGCCAGCGCCTCACGACGGCTCGACCAGCTTGACGCCGACGCCGCGCACGGTGTGCAGGAAGCGCGGCTCGGCCGCGGTCTCG
This sequence comes from Nonomuraea sp. NPDC049504, assembly GCF_040676845.1. Classification (NCBI taxonomy): domain Bacteria; kingdom Bacillati; phylum Actinomycetota; class Actinomycetes; order Streptosporangiales; family Streptosporangiaceae; genus Nonomuraea; species Nonomuraea sp. NPDC049504. The sequence continues at coordinate 184,173 of NZ_JBFAPT010000020.1, read as the reverse complement.
CCCAGCTTCCTGCGCAGCCACGACAGGTGCACGTCCACGGTCTTGTCGGCGCCCCCGTACGGCAGCTGCCACACCTCGGTCAGCAGCTCCCGCTTGGTGACCACCTCGCCGGGCCGGGCCGCGAGGTAGTGCAGCACGTCGAACTCGCGCGGCGTCAGGTCGAGCGGCGTGCCGTCGAGCGTCGCCGTACGGGCTCGCGGATCCACCCGCAGCGCGCCCACCGCCAGCGGTTCGGGGGCGGAGCCGCCCGCGCGCCGCAGCACGGCCCGCACCCGGGCGTCGAGCTGCGCCGCGCTGTACGGCTTGACCACGTAGTCGTCGGCGCCCGCGTCGAGCACGGGCACCATCTCGGCGTCGCCGTCGCGGGCGGTGGCCACGATGACCGGCACCCGGCTGACCGCCCGCAGCATGCGCAGCAGCTCCACGCCGTCGAGGTCGGGCAGCCCGAGGTCGAGCACGATCAGGTCGGGCCGGTCCTGGACGGCCAGCCGCAGCCCGTCCATGGCGGTGGGGGAGGAGGAGACGGCATGGCCGAGCTCCCGCAGCCCCCGGCTCAGCGCCGTACGGATCGCCACGTCGTCCTCGATGAGCAGGATGTCTGCCATACGAAGAACGTAGACGCTTTCCTGCCCTGCCTTGAGCAGCCTTAGCGTCGCCTTAACCTGGCGTTAGCCGGACAGGGGAGAACCTGAGCAGGATGAAGAGACTAGTCGCGGCCTGGGCCGCCACCGCGATCGCCGCCACCGGCGCGGCCGTGGCGGTGCTCGGCCTGCTCGGCAACGGACTGACCGGCTCCGACAGCCACGTGCTCGGCCCCGAGGAGGTGCGCGCGGAGCTGGCCACGGCCACCACCCGCGGCGCCGCCACCCCGGCCCCCGCGGCGACGCAGACCGGGCAGAGCCGGCTGATCCGCAGCGCGGGCGGCACGGTGATCGCCTCCTGCGACGGCGGCCTGGTCACGCTGCGCTCGTGGAGCCCGGCCCAGGACTACAAGGTGGACGGCGTCGAGCCGGGGCCTGCGGGTGAGGCGAAGGTGGAGTTCGAGCCGGACGAGGGCGAGGAGGTCGAGCTGACCATCGTCTGCTCGGGCGGCGCCCCCGTCGTACGCGAGCACTGACCAGGCCCCTCGCGCCAGCGGTGACCGGACGTGCGCAGGTGCCGGTACTCCAGCACGGCCAGCGTCAGGGACGAGGCGACCCCGCACAGGTTGAGTGTCAGCCACAGCCAGAACGGCACGCCCTTCGGGTCGCCCTCGCTCAGCTCCAGACCGGTGACCAGCAGCATGACGGCCGTCGTGCCGACCGGCGCGAGCAGCGGGTGCAGCTCGGCGCTCCACAGCCCGGTGCGCGCCGCCCAGTAGAGCGTGCAGCCCCAGAAGCACCAGAACCAGAGGAAGAGCAGCGGGGACAGCAGGATGAGGAACAACGTCCCCACCCCGGCGTCCGGGAGCGAGATCGCGACGGTGCCGTCGCCGGCCGCCACCAGCAAGGACCAGGTGACGAACGGCAGCACGACGACCGCCACCGCGAGCCCCGCGCGGGCGAGCAGCCGCCGCGCGCCCGGCATGAGCGTGCCGCGCAGGCCGGGCCGGGTCACGAGCAGCAGGACGACGAACGCCAGCGGCGGCAGGAGCAGCGCGACCACGCCGCTCTGCACGACCTTCAGCCCGAGGCTGCCCGAGACGAACATGATGTGCTGGTAGTTCGACGTCGCGATCACGATCATCACCAGGCCGGTCGCCGACCGCCAGAACGCGAGCCGGTCCAGCAGCCGGTCCTTCTTCCCCGTGCCGACCTGGGGTTTGAACACCTGTCTTGCGAAGAGCCACGGCAGCAGCACGTTGAGGGCGGCACGCCGCTGAGGTGAAATCACTCGGTCCTCCCATGGTCAGAAGCCGGGGAACACGGCCACGGTAGGGAGATCACCTTGCGGGCGGCTTGACCGCCGGTGTCAGGGCGCCTCGGCGCTGAGCGCCGACTTCGTCAGCTCGGCCTGGCGGCGGATCTGTCCCATGACGATGGGGTTGACGCCCTTCGCCTGGAACGTGGCGACCATCGCGTCCATGACGGCGTTCGCCCTGACGAGGTCGCCCTGCCGCGCCTCGGCCCTGGCCAGGCGGCGCATCGCCAGGTTGAGCGTGATGTTGTCGATGCCGCCCGCGCGGACGACCTGGCCGAGGTGCTCGATGCCCTGCTTGGGGTCGGGCGGCCGGACCCGCAGCCCGCCCGGCGTCAGCTCCTTGAACTCGCGCTCGGCGTTGAGCCCCTTGACCAGCCGGGCGTAGACGGCCAGCGGATGGCCGCCGTGCCGGTTGATGAGCTCGTCCAGCGCCAGGTTGCCGGCGCGCAGCTCGGGCGCGTCGGAGCCGAGCAGCGAGAACAGCTTGCCCTGCTGCTCGCCCAGCATCAGCTCGGCCACCTCGTGGTCGGCGCGGCTCACCGGGAGGCGCACCCTGACCGGGCAGGCGGGGGAGACGATGCGGGAGCCGTCGGCGGCGATGTACCGGGCCCGCACCTGGTACTCGCCTGGCTGCTGGAAGTAATGCCCGTCGCGGCCGTGCCCGACGTACGCGCTGCGGTACATCGCCGGGTTGCCCGCATCGAGCCTGACGTCCGTCGAGCCGTCCACGCAGTGCCGCATCATCGGCCGGTACAGCACGGTCGAGCCGTCCGGCCGGGTGATCGAGACCTGGGTGAACTCGGTGTCGGGGTGCAGGTGGCCGTGCGTGGTCACCGGCTCGCCCGCGCACGACAGCTTCAGCTCGACCACGACGGGCTCGCCCAGCTCGAACGACTCCTTGGCGCGCAGCTCCAGCCGTAACCCGGAGTGGTCCTCGACCGGCCGTTCGAAGGGGTCGATCTCGGCGGCGCCCCGGCCGAAGGCGTTCGCGCCCATGGCGACGTCGCGGTAGAAGCCGTGCCGCAGGTGGACCAGTTCGGCGTCGGTGAACTGGAACGGGAAGGCCGCCCAGTACGCCGGCTCGCCGCCGGGACGGTAGTTCCACGCGTAGTTCATCCACGACAGGTCGCCGAAGCCGCCTTCGGGGCCGAGCGGCTGGGGCGGGCCGGCGAGGTTCTTCTCCCAGGAGTGCAGCAGGTTGAAGGCGTGGCCGAGCTCGTGCACGTACGTGCGCAGCTGCGCCCGCCGCGACTCCGGCGTGTCCCCCTTGATCGCGTCGTAGAAGACCGCGGAGCCCTGCCGCTGGTGGGCGTCGTCATAGTCGAACATGATGCCCCGGTAACCGCCGACGTGCTTGCCGGCGACCAGCAGCCACACCCGCCAGGCGGGCGCGTCGCCGAACGCGCCGAAGTGCCGGGTCATCGCGTGGTGCAGCTCGGCGTCGTCCCACGCCAGGTCGGCGCCCGACCCCTCGACCGGGATCACCTCGGGCCCGGCCACCCGCAGCTCGACGCCGGCCTCCGCGTACGCCGCCGCCACCGTCAGCTCCCTGTCGGGCGAAGCGGCCGGCCCCGGCAGCGTGCCGGTCCGGTACGACGCGAACGGCACGGACCCGACCACGGAGTCCTGTTCGAGCAGCACGCTGCGGAAGTAGGGGGAGGCGAACACCACCGGGTACGCCCGCCCCGCCACCACCGCGCTGCCCGCCCCGTCGGCGAGCTCGACCCGCACGTCACGGTCGGGCACGTCGAAGGTGAAGTCGCCGCGCCCGTGGATGAGCCCGTCGCGCACGTCGGGGGCGTGCACCACGAACGAGCCCGCGTAGGAGGTGGTCGCGCCCGCCACGGTGAACAGGTCACCGCTCACCCGCCCGGTCGGCCGCGGCCCGTCGACGTCGACGCGGAGCGCCAGCCGCGAGTCGCCGTCCTGTCCCTCGTACAACCCGCTGATCATGGGAGCTCCTGGGATCGCTAAGGGGTCATACCGGGACACTGATCCCGTGCGCAGGACCTGTCAACGGCTCCCGCGGACCTGCAGCGCGCCGAGCAGCTCCTCCGACGCCCTGGTGATCGCCTCGACCGCGTGGTCGAACGCCTCCGCGTTGTGCGCCGCGGGTGCGCGGAAGCCGGAGATCTTCCTGACGTACTGCAGCGCGGCCGCCCGCACGTCCTCCTCTGTCACGCTCTCGGTGTACGGCGGGCGGAGGGTCTTGATGCTTCTACACATGTCTCAACCGTAATAGCCGATGCGCTGGCTGATCTCGTTCGCGCCCGCCACCAGGGTCGCCCCCACCTCGGGCAGCCGTTCCTGCGTCAGCCGGTACGACGGGCCCGACGCGCTGACGGCCGCCACCACCGACTCGTCGGAGCCCCTGATCGGCGCGGCGACGGCGTTGAGCCCCACCTCCAGCTCTTCGACGGCGGTGGCCCAGCCGCGCTCCTTGATCTCCTCCAGCCCCAGCTCGTCGGCCGAGGTGATGGTGTTGGGCGTGTAGCGTTCCAGCTCGGCGGGCGGCCGCAGCGCGCCGAAGGCGAGCAGCACCTTGCCGCTGGAGGTCGCGTGGGAGGGGGTGCGCTGGCCGACCCAGTTGTGGCCGCTGATGGCGGCGGGGCCGCGCACCTGCGTGATGTTGACCGCGTCGCCGTTGCGCGGCACCGCCACGCTGACGGTCTCGCCGATCTCCTCGGCCAGGCGCAGGCAGACGGGGCGGCTCTCGCCCGACAGGTCGAGGCGGGCGGTGGCCGCGCCGGCCAGCCGCACGACGCCGAACCCGAGCCGGTAGCGTCCGCGATCGCCGCTCTGTTCGACGAGCCCGCCCTGTTCGAGGGCCGATAGCAGGCGGAAGGCGGTGGATTTGTGTACGTCCAGCTCGGTCGCCAGGTCCGTGACCCGGCTGGCGCCGTCGCGGGCGAGGATCTCCAAGATCGCGATGGCACGATCGACCGACTGGACCGACGTGCTGTTGCTCATAGCGCAACAGAATATCGTTCAGTCGGCGATCGGTCCCAGCTCGTCACCGAACTGCGATGCGATCTCCCGCATGCCGGCGGCCAGCTCGTCGCGGTCGAGGGCGTCGATCCGCTCGGCGGGGCCCGAGACGGACATGGCCGCGACCACCCGGCTCCCGTCCCGCACCGGCACGGCCAGACAGTGCACGCCCAGCTCCTCCTCGCCCAGGTCGAGCGCGTAGCCCCGGCTGCTGACGACCTCCAGCTCGGCCTGCATCGCGGGCAGCTCGGTGATCGTGTTGGGCGTGCGGCGCGGCATGCCGGTGCGCTCGAACACCGCCAGCGCCTCCGCCGCCGGCCGCCCGGCCAGCAGCACCTTGCCCACCGCCGTGCTGTGCGGCAGCACCCGCCTGCCCACCTCGGCGAACATCCGGAGCCTGCGCGGCGAGGGCACCTGCGCGACGTAGACGACGAAGTCGCCTTCCAGCACGGCCAGGTTCGCGGTCTCGCCGGACAGCTCGACCATCTTCGTCAGGTACGGCTGCGCCCACACCCCGACCATGCTCTCCGCGATGCCGCCCAGCCGGACCAGCCCGCCGCCGAGCGCGTACCGGCGGTCGGACTCCTGCCGGACGTAGCCACGCGACAGCAGCGTCTGCAGCAGCCGGTGGATCGTGCCGTACGGCAGGCCCGTACGCGCCGCGATCTCCGACAGCCCCGCCTCGCCCCCGTGCTCGGCCAGCGCCTCCAGCACGTCGAGCGCCCGCTCCACGGACTGGACGCTCACAGCGTGACCCCGCGCAGGGAGGCGTCGAGCACTTCCGCGGTGTGGGCGACCCTGATGTCGGCGCCCGCCCGCTTCATCGCCGCGGCGATCTGCATCGTGCACCCCGGGTTGGCCGACACCAGCAGCTCGGCCCCCGTCGTGCGGACCGAGGCCGCCTTCCTGTCGCCGAGGTCGCGCGCGGCCTGCGGCTGCAGCAGGTTGTACGTGCCAGCCGAGCCGCAGCAGATCGCCGACTCGGGGATCTCGCGCACCTCCAGGTCGGGAATGCCGGCCAGCAGCTCGCGCGGCTGCGCCCGCACGCCCTGGGCGTGGGCCAGGTGGCAGGCGTCGTGGTAGGCCACCGTGAGCGGCAGCGGGTGCCGCTTGGCCACCGGGCCCAGCTCGGCCAGATATTCCGACAGGTCCATGACCCGGAAGCCAGGCTCGCGGCCGAGCAGCTCGGCGTACTCCTTCATGGTGGAGCCGCAGCCCGCCGCGTTGACCACGACCGTGTCCACGCCGGCCCGCTCGAACACCTCCACCGTCCTGCGCGCCAGCCGCCCCGCCTGCCGGTCGAGCCCCGAGTGCACGCTGAGCGCCCCGCAGCAGCCCTGCTCCGGCGGCACCACCACGTCGCAGCCCTCCAGCGCGAGCACCCGCGCGGTGGCCGCGTTGACCTGCGGGAAGAACTCCCGCTGCACACACCCGGTGAGCATTCCCACCGTGGCGCGGCGCTCGCCCCTGGCCCTCACCAGGCGCGGCAGGCGCTGCCGCCGCTCGACGCGGGGCGCCAGCCCCGCCATGGCGCCCAGGCTCGGGTTCGCCCGCTCGAGGAACGGCGCCATCCGCCTGGCCAGCCCCATCGTCGGGCGCAGCATGCGCAGCCTGCGCGGATAGGGGAACAGGTTGAAGACGATGCCGCGCACGGCGCGCTCCTGCGGCTCGCGGACATGCTCCCGCTCCACCTCCACCCTGGTCTGCTCGATCAGCCGGTCGTAGCGCACCCCCGAGGGGCACGCCGTCACGCAGGCCATGCAGCCCAGGCAGGCGTCGAAGTGCCCGGCCATCTCGGGCGTGACGGGGGTGCCCTCGACGTGCTGCTTCATCAGGTGGATGCGGCCGCGCGGCGAGTCCATCTCCTCGCCCCACAGCGCGTACGTCGGGCACGTCGGCAGGCAGAACCCGCAGTGCACGCAGTCGTTGATCAGCTCCGGGTCCACGTCACACGCCTCCCACGTACCGGCCCGGGGACATCCTGCGACCGGGATCGAACCGTTCCTTGACCCGCCGCATCAACGGCAGCGAACCCACCTGCCCCCACCTGTCGACCTTCGCGTACGGCGCCGCCAGCACCTGCACCCGCCCGCCGGCCGCTTCGACCCCGGCCCGCAGCCGGGCCACGGCGGCGGCCAGCTCGCCCTCCTCCATCGCCCGCGCCGACTCCAGCAGCAGCCGCCCGCGCACCGGCGAGCCGCGCAGCGCCATGCCGGTAGGGCCGGCCGCGTCCAGCACGGCCGCCGTCGCCGCCGGCGGGAACCGCAGCTCGATCAGCACCTCGTCGGCGAGGATGCGCCCCCACCACGGCGGCGGCTCCTCGGTGACCTCGCCCGCGCCGATCACATCGCGCAGCGCCGCCGCCCTGCCGGCCGCCGCCGTGCCCTCGACCAGCGCGGCGAGCGTGATCGGCGCGTCAGGGGCGGGCCTGTCGATCTCGACCGCGCTCGGCTCGGCCTGCGAGGCCGCGAGGCCGGCCGCCTTCGCGGGATCGTCCAGGCGGGCGACCACCCAGCGGCGGCCGGGCGGCAGCGGGTGGAGGCGGAACGTGGCCTCGGCGATGACGCCGAGCGTGCCGTACGAGCCGGTGAACAGCTTGCCCAGGTCGTAGCCCGCGACGTTCTTGACGACCTTGCCGCCCGAGCGGGCGATCGTGCCGTCGGGCAGCACGACCGTGATGCCGATGAGCAGGTCACGGGCGGTGCCGTAGCGGAACGCGCGCGGGCCCGCCGGCCCTCCGGTGGCGAGCGTGCCGCCGACCGTGGCGTCCTCGGCGAACGGCACGTCGAGCGCCAGCTCCTGACCCTCGCTCGCGAGCACGCCGGCCAGCGCGCCCATCGTCACCCCGGCCTGCGCGCGCACCACCAGGTCGCCTGCCGCGTGCTCCAGCACCTCGTTCATGCAGCACAGGTCGAGCAGCACGTCGCAGCGCTCGGGCGGCGGCGCCCAGTGCAGCTTCGTGCCGCCGCCGGCGGGCACCACCGCGAGGTCCCGCTCCGCGCAGGCCCGCAGCGTGGCCGCGATCTCCTCGACGCTCTCCGGCAGCACCACCCAGCGGGGCCGCACCCCGGCCACCGCGTCGTCCGGCCCGGCTTGCCGGGTCGTGACGCCGCCGATCGTGTCGCTCAAAACTGCTCCGCCTTCCCCGACTCGACCAGCGGGTGCACGCCCTTGCGCTTGCCCGGCACCTCGCCGCACAGGCGCGGGGTGGGGAACACCTTGCCCGGGTTCGCCAGCCCTTCGGGGTCGAACGCGCAGCGGACCAGCTGCATGGTGTCGAGGTCGTCGGCGCTGAACATCTTCGGCATGTACCGCGACTTGTCCACCCCCACCCCGTGCTCGCCGGTGATCGAGCCGCCGTGCTCGATGCACAGGTCGAGGATCGCCCCCGACACCACCTCGGCCCGCTCGCCCGCGCCGGGGTCGCCGTCGTCGAACAGCACCAGCGGATGCAGGTTGCCGTCGCCGGCGTGGAAGACGTTGGCCACCCTGATGTCGTGCTCCTCCGACAGCCGGTCGATGGCCGCCAGCACGGCCGGCAGCGACGTGCGCGGCACCACGCCGTCCTGCACGATGTACGCCGGGCTGATCCGCCCCACGGCGGCGAACGCCGACTTGCGGCCCTTCCAGATCGCCGCGCGCTCCGCCGGGTCGGCCGCGACCCGCAGCTCGAACGCCTCGGAGCAGATCTCCCGCAGCCGCGCGAACTGCCGCTCGACCTCGGCGGCCGGGCCGTCCAGCTCGACGATGAGCACCGCGCCCGCGCCCTCGGGATAGGAGCAGGCCACTGCGGCCTCGGCCGCCTCGATGGCGAGCGCGTCCATCATCTCGATCGCGGCGGGCACGATACCCGCGCCGATGATCGCCGACACCGCCCTGCCGCCCTGCTCGATGCTCTCGAACGCGGCCAGCACCGTGGTCACCGCCTCCGGCGCGCGGCTCAGCCGTACGGTGATCTTGGTGGCGATGCCCAGCGTGCCCTCCGAGCCGATGAACGCGCCCAGCAGGTCGTAGCCGGGGTCCATGCGGTCGAGCGTCACCAGGTCGCCGTCGGGGGTGACGATCTCGCACGCCTCGACGTGGTTGACCGTGAAGCCGTACTTGAGGCAGTGGGCGCCGCCCGAGTTCTCCGCCACGTTGCCGCCGATCGAGCAGACCTGCTGGCTGGAGGGGTCGGGGGCGTAGTAGTAGCCCTGGGCGCGCACGGCCTCGGTGATGGCCAGGTTCGTCACGCCCGGCTCCACCACGGCCCTGCGGTTGCGCAGGTCGATCTCCAGGATCGCCCGCATCTTCGAGGTGACGATGAGCACGCCGTCCTCGCGGGGGAGCGCGCCGCCCGACAGGCCGGTGCCCGAGCCGCGGGCCACGAAGGGCACGGTGTGCTCGTTGCACAGGCGCACCACGGCGGCGACCTGCTCGGCGGTCTCCGGCAGCACCACCACGCCGGGGGTGGCGCGGTGGTAGGTCAGGCCGTCGCACTCGTACGTGCGCAGGCGTACGGGATCGGTGATCACCGCGTCGTGAGGCAGCAGCGAGCGCAGCGCCGCGATCAGCATCTCCATCACCGATCCCCCTTTGTACGCTTCTTTATGGCATTTGAGCATAGGCCGGAAGGGTCAGGAACTCCGCGAAGTCGTCGTCCAGCGCCACCTGCTTGAACAGCTCCGTCGCCTGCCGGAACAGCCCCTCGTCGTAGCCCGGCTCCCCGGAGATCTTGGCCAGCTCCTCCCCGATGATCCGCTCCACGAGCTCCTTCGTCACCTGCTCGCCCGAGTCGGCCAGCGTGATGTCGTTGTGGATCCACTGCCAGATCTGCGAGCGCGAGATCTCGGCGGTGGCGGCGTCCTCCATGAGGTTGTGGATGGCCGCCGCGCCCTGCCCGCCCATCCAGGCGGCGAGGTAGCGCAGGCCGACGTCCACGTTGTTGCGCAGGCCCGCCTCGGTGATCTCGCCCGGCGTGTCCGACACCGCGAGCAGCTCGGCCGCCGAGACGCTGACGTCCTCGCGCAGCCGGTCGAGCTGGTTGGGCCGCGAGCCGAGCACCCCGTCGAACACCTCGCGGCAGATCGGCACCAGGTCGGGGTGCGCCACCCACGAGCCGTCGAAGCCGTCGTTGGACTCGCGCGTCTTGTCGGCCCGCACCTTCTCCAGCGCCACCGCGTTGACCTCGGGGTCGCGCCGCGAGGGGATGAACGCCGCCATCCCGCCGATCGCATGCGCGCCCCGCTTGTGACAGGTGCGCACCAGCAGCTCGGTGTACGCGCGCATGAACGGCGCCGTCATCGTCACCGCGTTCCGCTCCGGCAACAGGAACTCCCGCCCCCGCGTGCGGAACTTCTTGATCACGCTGAACAGGTAGTCCCAGCGGCCCGCGTTGAGCCCCGCCGAGTGCTCGCGCAGCTCGTAGAGGATCTCCTCCATCTCGAACGCCGCCGGGTACGTCTCGATGAGCACCGTCGCCCTGATCGTGCCCTGCGGGATGCCGAGCAGCTCCTGCGCCCTGACGAACACGTCGTTCCAGAGCCGCGCCTCCAGGTGCGACTCGATCTTCGGCAGGTAGAAGTAAGGGCCCTTGCCCTTGTCGATCTGCCGCTGCGCGCAGTGGAAGAAGTAGAGCCCGAAGTCGACCAGCGATCCCGACACCGGCTTCCCGTCGACCAGGGCGTGCTTCTCGTCGAGGTGCCAGCCGCGCGGGCGCACGACCACCGTGGCCAGCTCGTCGTCGGGCTTTAGCGCGTACGTCTTGCCGCCGGTCTCGAAGTCGATCGTGCGGTCGAGCGCGTCACGCAGGTTGAGGTGACCGGCCACGCAGTTCTCCCACAGCGGGGAGTTGGCGTCCTCGAAGTCGGCCAGCCACACCTTCGCGCCCGAGTTGAGCGCGTTGATGGTCATCTTCTTGTCGACCGGCCCGGTGATCTCGACGCGGCGGTCCTCCAGGCCGGGCGCCGGCGGCGCGACCCGCCACTCGCCCTCCCTGATCTCCTTGGTCTCCGGCAGGAAGTCGAGCGTGCCGCCCGCCGACAGCTCCGCCTGCCTGGCCTGGCGGGCCTCCAGCAGCTCCAGCCGCCGCGCGCCGAACTCCCGCTGAAGAGTCGCCACGAACGCGAGCGCCTCGGGCGTGAGGATCTCGTCGAACCGGTCGAGCATCGGGCCGGTGATCTCCATGGGCCTCCTCCTTTTCCATATGGTGGAAAGTGAATTCTGGATTGTGGAAGTGAACCTACTCTTACGCGCACAGCGGGTCAAAGGTCGGGGTGTCCCCGGGAGCAACCAGGGGTCATCCCCGATGCGGAACCCCTGCCCACGCGGGGAGGATCCTCTCCATGAAGACGATTGCGATCGCCGGCGGCCTGCTGGTCTCGACCTTGCTGCTGGCCGGTTGCGGACTGGAGAGCCTCGCCGGTCCCAACAACGAGGACACGGTGTCGTACGAGGTGACCGACAAGGTCGCCACGCTGAGACTGGTCTCCAGGTCGGGTGACGCCGTCGTCACCGAGACAGGCGGCAGCGGCATCCGCGTCGTCGAGACCCTTCACTGGCGTGGCGACGACAAGCCGCAGCCGGAGCACAAGGTGGACGGCCAGGAGTTGTTCGTCACCTATGGCTGCCCGTCGGAGTGGGGGAGCTGCAGCGTCGACTACAAGATCGAGGTGCCCAAGGGCGTGCGGCTGAACCTGGAGGCGGGCTCCGGCAACCTCACCCTCAGGGACAGCACCGGCGAGATCGACCTGAACGTCGGCTCCGGTGACGTGGACGCGGCCGGGCTGGCCGGCAAGAAACTCAACGGCGAGCTGGGCTCGGGCAACATCGAGCTCAAGTACGCCGCCGCACCCGAGGACGTCCGGCTCAAGACCGGCTCGGGCGACATCCGGCTGCACGTCCCCGACCAGGCGTACGCGGTGGACAGCGAAGTCGGCTCCGGCGACCTCGCCCTCGACGTCAAGCAGGACAAGGGCGCCTCGAACAAGATCTCCGTCACCGCGGGCTCCGGCGACATCACCGTCTCGCCCTCTTGACAGTCTGTGGGATCACCCTGATAACCAGGTGCTCGCGCCGAGGGTGTCGTGCCACCATCGTGGGAAGACATCGAGGTGTCCAGACGTTCCCTCATAGAGATGACACGTATGCACGAATTTCCCGCGCTCGACCCGATCGAGACCGGCGACCTTGACCTTGAGGACCGTCAGGCTCTGCGCCGCGTGGCGGGCCTGTCCACCGAACTTCAAGACGTCACCGAAGTCGAATACCGGCAGCTGCGGCTCGAGCGGGTCGTCCTCGTCGGCGTCTGGACCAACGGCACGGCGGAAGACGCCGAGAACTCTCTCCTGGAGCTCAAGCTCCTGGCCGAGACCGCCGGGTCGCAGGTGCTCGACGGGCTCATCCAGCGGCGTCAGAAGCCGGACCCGGCCACCTACATCGGCTCAGGCAAGGCCGTGGAGCTGCGCGACGTCGTCGAATCGACCGGCGCCGACACCGTGATCTGCGACGGCGAGCTGACCCCCGGTCAGCTCCGCCAGCTGGAGGAGACGGTCAAGGTCAAGGTGATCGACCGCACGGCGCTCATCCTCGACATCTTCGCCCAGCACGCCAAGAGCCGCGAGGGCAAGGCCCAGGTCGAGCTGGCCCAGCTGTCCTACCTGCTGCCCCGTCTGCGCGGCTGGGGCGGCAATCTGTCGCGCCAGGTCGGCGGCCGCGCCGCCGGCGGCGTCGGCATCGGCGGCCGCGGCCCCGGTGAGACGAAGATCGAGCTCGACCGGCGCCGCATCCGCGAGCGCATGTCCAAGCTCCGCCGCCAGATCAGCGGCATGTCCACCTCGCGCGACACCATGCGCCACCGGCGCCAGCGTCGCGAGGTGCCCGCCGTGGCCATCGCCGGTTACACCAACGCCGGCAAGTCCTCGCTGCTCAACCGCGTCACCGGCGCGGGCGTGCTGGTCGAGGACGCGCTGTTCGCCACCCTCGACCCGACCGTGCGCAGGGCCCGCACGTCCGAAGGCCGGCTGTTCACGATCGCCGACACCGTCGGCTTCGTGCGCCACCTGCCCCACCAGCTCGTCGAGGCGTTCCGCTCCACCCTGGAGGAGGTCGCCGACGCCGACCTGATCCTCCACGTGGTCGACGGCTCGCACCCCGACCCCGAGGGGCAGCTCGCGGCCGTCCGCGAGGTGTTCGCCGACATCGAGGGCGCCTCCGACGTGCCCGAGATCGTGGTGATCAACAAGGCCGACGCGGCCGACCAGGAGGTGCTCGACCGCATCGCCCGCCGCGAGCGCGACAGCATCGTCGTCTCGGCGCGCACCGGGGCAGGCATCCCCGAGCTGATGGAGCTCATCGAGGAGCGGCTGCCGCGCCTCGACCACGAGGTCCACCTGCTGGTGCCCTACGACAGGGGTGACCTGATCTCGCGGGCCCACAAGGAGGGCGAGGTCCTCTCGGTGGACCACGTCGAGGACGGCACCATCCTGCACGCCCGGGTCCTGCCCAGCTTGTCGCAGGAGCTGGAGCGGGTGGGCAAGCCGGTGGAGCACGCCATCTGACGCCTTCGCGAGCGCCTCTCGACGTGGGGAGAGCCTTCGTGAGCGCCTCTCGACGTGGGGAGAGCCTTGGTGAGCGCATCTCCACCTGAGAGGACTTCCGCGCCTCTCCGCGTGCGAGGACCTTTGTGAGCGCCTTTCCGCGTGAAAGGCGCTCACGCTCTTTCCTGGGTGGGCGCTTCTCCCTGTGAGAGGCGCTCACGTACTTCTGTCTGCGGCGCTCCCGGCCGGTCAGTGTGCCATCAGCGCTCGGCGTCCGCTGCCGGGTGCTCGTCAGGTGGCCCGGAGCCCTCCAGGTCCTGCAGCCGGGCGAGCCCAGGATCGCCGCCCTCGACAGCTTCGAAGCCCTGCGCGCCTGGGCCGACGTCGCCATCGAACGCCGGCAGGAGACCGGCTGTACTCCCTGCTAGCCGCCCTCCAGGGCGGCACCCTGCTGTCACGGACGATGCGCAACGTCCAGCCTCTGGAGGCGTCCATGAACGTGACGCTCGCCTGCATCCGCTCCCACGCCACCCACCCCCACCCCGTTCAACCCACCACCCGTGCGGCCCCACCCCGTGCGGCCCCAGTCCTCGCGGCCCCACTCCCTTGCTGTCCCGCCCCCTTATGGCCGGCCCTGCGCCCTTGCGCCCCACCTTCGCTTGCGGCCCTGGGCCTCGTGCCGTTGCGGCCCCGTTTATCGGCCTCGTGGCCGGCCCTTGCGGCCACGTCCCTGTCAGGGGGCGCCGCCTCGCAGGCGAGGCACTTCCTCTCCGGCTCCCCGCGTGCCTTGAGATCACTTGCAGCGCTCTGTCGTGACCCTGGAGGCTATGGCGGGCCCCGGCTCCTGAGGGGTGGCTTCGGGGCGTCTCGGGGGCTCGGAGCTCCGCCGTCGGTGGCCCCTTCGCGGGCCCGAGCCTCCTCCCTTGCCGTGCGGCGGCCGGGTCTTGGCGTGGGGTGGGGCCGGTGGGTGTGGTGGCGCTGCGTGCACATGCCGTATAACGGTCTCGTGATAGACCGGTCCTGCGATATGCATACGCTGCTAAAACGCGCGGGGCCGTACCCATCCCCATGGTTGGGCGACACTCTCCACAAAGCGTGCAGACCTCCCCAAAAGCGGCAGTGGTCCCCACCCCCCTGGGGTTGCTAGGATTAGCCAGACCTAACGTTGGTCTGGTTTTTGGGTTCGGGTTCTAGGTTTCGGATGATGACTGCGAGTGTTCACGTCGTCAGCGGGGGCCGTGGGGACGACGCAGGGCTGCGTGACGGTTGGGATGAATGGTCTTTCTTCCGAATAACCCTGTACAGCGGCCCGACATGTGAAATAACGTAACTGAACTGAAATCGCTGGATCATGCGTCCGGCGATACGGTCACCGCACTACTCGATGCGGATGAGAGCAGGAGACCCCCCATGTCGTCCGGACCCGGAGCGGACTCAGTGGGCGCGGCGCCGGCCGTGCGCTGTGCTCTGCACCCGTACGAGGGGTCGTGCGGGGTGGTGATGCGGTGACCGTTCGACTGCTGACCAACATCGGCCGTCTCTGGACCGGCAACGAGGTTCTCAGCAACGCCGCCATCCTGGTGCACAACGACCGCATCGCGTGGGTCGGCCGTGCTCCGGACCTGCCGCAGAGCGTGCCGGGCGTCGTCGATGACATCGTCGACGTCGATCACGTCGAAAACCTGGGCGGCGCTCTCGTCACGCCCGGGCTCATCGACGCCCACACGCATCCCGTCTACGCCGGCAACCGCTACGCCGAGCTGGCGATCCGTACGGGCGGCTCCACGTCCGCCTCGATCACCGCGGCCGGCGGCGGCGTGGGCTCCACCGTCACCGTGACGCGCGGCACCGACCCGTGGACCTTGTGCAACGGCGTACGCGAGCGCCTGCGCGACTGGCTGCTCAGCGGCACCACCACGGTCGAGGCCAAGACCGGCTACCACCTCACCCGCGACGGCGAGCTGGCCGACGTGCGGCTCCTGCGCGAGCTGGAGAAGGAGCCGATGATGCCGCGGGTGCACGTCACGTTCCTGGCGGCGCACGTGGTGCCGCCCGAATACTTCGGCAGGCAGCGCGAATACGTCGAGGCCGTGGGCGCGTGGTGCGCCGACGCGGCGGCGGCCGGCGCCGACAGCGTCGACGTCTACTGCGACGAGGGCTACTTCACGACCGAGGAGTCCCGCTGGGTGCTCGCCTCCGGCCGTAACGTCGGGCTGCTGCCCCGCATCCACGCCGGCATCTACAGCCGCCGCGGCGCCGTCCAGCTCGCCGCCGAGCTCGGCTGCGCCTCCGCCGACGGCCTGCACCACATGTCCGACGAGGACATCGCGATCATGTCGCGCTACGGCGTCCCCGCCGTCGTCTGCCCGGCCACGGCACTGCAGCGCGGCCACCTGCCGCCGGTCCGCCAGATGATCAAGAACGGCGTGCAGATCGCTCTGGGCAGCGACCACAACCCCGGCTACTGCGGCATCACCTCGATGTCCCTGGTGATCGCGATGGCGGTGTCGGCGTTCGGGATGAGCGTCAACGACGCCCTGCGCGCGGCCACCCTCGGCGGCGCCACCGTCCTGGGCGCTCCCGACCGCGGCGTGCTGGCTCCTGGCCGGCTGGCCGACATCGTCCAGTGGGACGCCGACCACGAGGGCGCCTTCGCCTGGTCCTTCGGCCTCAAGCCGCGCCGGGTGTGGCGGGGTGGAACGCCCGTTCAGTAGTTAATCTCGGTGTATGCCGCCCTTGGTCGCTGTTGTCACCGATTCGACCGCTTATCTGGGTTCCGTCCCCGGGGTGTCCGTGGTTCCCGTACAGGTGAACCCGAGGGGCGCTGCCGGGGCATCGGCCGCCGCTCCCGATGGTCCGCCGAAGTCCCCTTCTAGGGCACCGGCCGCCCAGCCTGACTCCTCAGGAGCCTTCGACGAGGGCTCCTTCACCGGCGACTTCACCTCGGCCACCACCTCCCGCCCCTCACCGGCCAGCTTCGCCTCCTGCTACTCCGACCTCGCCGCAGGCGGAGCATCGGCGATCGTATCCATCCACCTTTCCGGCGAGATGTCCGGCACGATCGAGTCCGCCCGCGCCGCCGCCAGGGAAGCCGCCGTACCGGTGGCCGTGATCGACAGCCGCTCGATCGCCATGGGCCTGGGCTACCCCGTACTGGCCGCCGCCCGAGCCGCCACGGACGGTGCCCCCATGGAAGAGGTGGTCTCGGCCGCCAACCGCTGCATCTGCGCCACCCGATCGTTCTTCTACGTGGACAACCTCGAATACCTCCGCCGCAGCGGCCGCATCGGCACGGCCGCCTCCCTCGTCGGCTCCGCCCTCATGATCAAACCGCTGCTGCACATCACGGAGGGCCGCATCTCCCTCCTGGAGAAGGTCCGTACGGCCTCCCGCGCCATCGCCCGCCTGGAGGACCTGGCCGTGGAGGCGGCCGGAACCGGTCCCGTGGACGTGGCGGTGCAGCACCTGGGAGCCCGGGAACGAGCCGAGGGCCTCGCCGAACGCCTCTCGAAGCGAGTGCCAGGGCTGGGGGAGCTGCGGGTGGTGGAGGTGGGCGCGGTGATCGGCGTACACGTCGGCCCGGGGATGCTCGGCGTAACCGTCACGCCCTGCGACACGTAGCGACAGTACGTCCTCCGCAAAGGAGACATGAGCGACAAGGGCCGCTGCTTGTCCACACCCTCGGCACAGGTTCCGGCCAGTATCCCCAGAACGCCGCTCGGCCCTTCCCCGCCCGCCGCCTCGCCGTACCTTCACTGCCGTGCGAACCCCCGATCCGACGGCAGAACGCGCCATAGCCGAGTCCCGGCTACGGTCGATCACCGCGCCTGCCCGCCGCGCCCGCCGCCGCCTCACCAGGCCGACCTGGGCCACCGGCATCGGTCCCGCCTACAAACCGCCCTACCAAGACACCCCAGGATCCACCACCGCCCTCAGGCCCCCGAAAACCACCAGCCTCACCCCACCCACCGACGAACCCCAGAACGCCGCACTTGCCCGGCTCCCCGACCTCCCCTTCGCCTCACCGCCGCCCTACGTCCCGCACCGCGCTCCTGGAGGCCAGGAGGGCAACTCATCACCGGCTTTGCCATCACCGCCACATCCCGACACACCTCACGACCCCGCAGCGCCACCCCACCCTGCCTCGCCACCGAATGTCCACCAAGCCCCACTTCCGGACCCAGAGGCGGACTTCGCAGCACCACCTCACCTCGACCCGCCAGCCGACCTTGGGACGTCACTCCTCCCGATGCCCGCGCACCTCACCCCTTCAGCGGGCTTGCCCATGCCCGAGCGCTTCGACGCTTCACCGAGCCTCGCCGCGCCCGCGTACCTCAGCCGTTCAGCGGACGTCACGGCACCGCTTGATCCCGGCACGCAACCGCCTCGGCCCTCAGCGCCCGGTCACCCTGCCCCGAAGGCTGCTCCCACCCCGAGCCCCGCAACAGCCTCCCTCCAGTCCCTACGCAAGCTCCTGGCCGCGCAGAGCCCCACTCTCGACCCCGGGAAGCCAGGTCTACGCGTCCTGCTCGCCATCGGGGTGCTCGCCACGGCGGTGGCCGCCTTCCTCGTCTGGCGCTCACAACCGACGCCCCAACCCCTGCCTCCGCCGACCCCCATCACCCCGCTGACCTCGATCACCCCTGCGTCCACCGCCGCCAAGGTGACCGTCCATGTCGCCGGCAAGATCCGCAAGCCGGGCGTCTACCTGCTCCCCGCAGGTGCAAGGGTGACGGACGCGGTGTCGGCGGCCGGCGGCGTGTCCAAGGGCGCATCCACAGGACAACTCAACCTCGCCAGACGCCTGATCGACGGCGAACAGATAGTCGTGGGCGCCCCACCAGGCCACGCAGCACCGGGCTCCCCGATCACCGACCCCGCCACCGCCGTCCTCGACCTCAATTCCGCCACCCCCGACCAGCTGGAACAACTCCCAGGCGTAGGAGAGGTGCTCGCCGCCCGCATCGTCGAGTTCCGTACCAGCCGTGGCGGCTTCACCACGATCGACCAACTCCGGGACGTCTCAGGCATCGGCCCGAGAAAGTTCGAGGAAATCAAACCCAAGGTCCGTGTCTGACATGCCCGCCCCCGACCCCACTTCACCTCCCGGCCCTGCTACCGACCCGACTCCTGGTTCAGCCTCAGACACCAGCTCAACTACCGGCCACGCCTGGGACACCGGCGCTGCCCCTGCCGCTGCTCCTGGGTTCGGCACTGGGTTGGGCGGCAGATCCACGGCTGCCCGTGGCCCCAGACGCGCTCCTGCCGCCGCCCGCGGCTCCGGCCCCGTTCCTGGTCGCCAGAAGCGGCGGCCAGCTGTTCCGAAAGAGCCTTCCGTTGCCAAGCCTGAGCCCGCATGGCCGCTGGCCCTTCCGGCCCTGGCTGCCTGGGCCACCGCACTGGCCTTGCTCGGTTGCACCGCGCTCGTCGGCCTCTTCACGGCCGCCGGTGTCGCGACCGTCGCCGCCGTAATGGCCTGGCGTACCCGACAACCCCCGAAAGGCCGCACCTGTACGGAGCCTGCCCGGCGGATCAGCCCAGGGTGGCGGAACATCATCCTCGCCACCCTCATCGGCACGGCGGCGACGGCCGCGTCCGTGGCCCTCCGCGTCCACGCCCTCACCACCGGGCCGACCGCCGAACTGGCCGGACAGAACGCCTTCATCACCGCCCAGATCGCCCTGACCGACGACCCGAGACGCAGACCTAACGGAACCGGCCGCTTTCAGCTAGAGAGCTACGTGATCCCGGCGACCCTCAAGATCCTCCAGACCTCCACAACGCGGCAGGCAGTGGACGTCCCCATCACGGTGTTCGCGACGGGCCCGGCATGGCGTACCTTGCTGCCCACCCAGGAGGTCGAGGTCACCGGCCGCCTGGCCAAGCCGACACCGGGCACGTCCGTGGCGGCGATCCTGCTCGTCCGCCAGGCGCCCCGCCTCCTGACACCCCCGTCCACCCCGCATACGGCGGCGGGCGCCATCAGGTCGGGCCTGAGATCAGCGGCCGACGTACTGCCTCCCGACCAGCGGGGCCTCCTGCCCGGCCTGGTCGTGGGCGACGTCTCCCGCATGGACCCGCAGGTGACAGCCGACTTCAGGGAAGCCGGCCTCAGCCATCTGAATGCAGTGTCGGGGGCCAACCTCGCCATAGTGGCAGGCGCGGCACTCGCGCTCTCCCGGCTCGTCGGCCTCTCCCTCCCTCTGCGTGCGGGCTTCGCCGCCGTCGCGATGCTGGCGTTCACCGTGGTCGCACGGCCTTCGCCGAGCGTCCTGCGTGCCCTCCTCATGGGCCTGGCAGCCGCGATCGCGATGGGCACGGGCCGCTCGAAGGACGGCGTCGCGGCCCTGTCGGCGACGGTCCTCTTCCTGATGCTGTTCGTGCCCGAACTCGCCCGCTCGTACGGCTTCGCCCTCTCCGTAACGGCCACCGCCGGCATCCTCCTCCTCGCCCCACGCTGGCGAGACGAGCTGATGGGCAAGAACAGCGCAGAGGAAGACCCCTCGCCTACCGACGCAGCCGACGCTCCTACCCCCGGCCCTACCGCTGTCTCGGCGGGCGGGGGTGGCGTCCCTGCCCGCGGTGCTTCTTCTACCTTGAGGGGCCGGGAAAGAGGCCCTGCTCCCGCGCCTACGCCTGACGTGATGCGTGGAAGGGGTGCCGTCGCCGGTCTGGCCCGCGTTCCGGAGAGCGGGGAGGGGGCCTGTGTTGTCGGCTCAGCTTCTTCCGGGAGGGGTTCCTCTGGGGCGGGGGAGGCAGGCCCGGCCTCTCAACCGGATCCTGACGCGTCGCTGGAGAGTGGACGTAGGCGGGTGGTGCGGTTGCCGCGGTGGATGGCGGAGGCGGTGGCGGTGCCTGCGGCGGCGCAGCTCGCGGTGACGCCTGTCCTGGTGTTGATGGCCGGGCAACTGACGCCCGTAGCGGTGGTCGCCAACCTGCTCGTCGCGCCGGCGGTGGCGCCCGCGACTCTGCTCGGGTTCGGTGCCGCGTTGGTCGCGCCGGTCTGGCTTGATGGGGCGCGGATGCTGGTGATTCCCGCCGGGTACGCGGTCGGGTGGATCATCACGGTGTCCCGGTGGGCGGTGACCGTGCCGTTCGCGACCGTGCCCTGGCCGGCCGGGCTCGCCGGGCTCGGGTTGCTGCTGCTTGCGGTGGCCGTGGCGGTTCCGGTGATGAGACGCCGGGCCTGGCGTGCGGTGGTGCTGACGGTGGCCGGGGCGGCCCTGGTGGCGGTGCTGGTGCTCCGGCCCATCGCCGGGTCGTGGCCGCCCAAGGGATGGGTGATGGTCATGTGCGACGTGGGGCAGGGCGACGGCCTGGTCATCTCGGCCGGTCCGGGCCGGGGCGTGATCGTGGACACGGGGCCGGATCCCGTGGTCATGGACCGGTGCCTGCGGAGGCTCGGGGTCTCGGACGTGCCGTTGCTCGTTCTCACGCATCCCCACGCCGACCACGTGGACGGGCTGCCGGGCGTCCTCAGGAACCGTCGCGTCGGGGCTGTCGTCGTCAGCCCGCAGCGTACGGGTGCGCGGTCCGGGGGACGCATCACCGGCATGCTGCGGCAACGCGGCATACCCGAGTGGACGGTGCCGCCGGGCATTCGATGGCGGTTCGGGCCGTCGGAGCTGACCGTCCTCGCACCCGACCCGGCCGCGAGTGAGCTGCACGGGCAGGGTGAGGGCAGCGCGATCAACAACTCGAGCGTGGTGATACACGTACAGTGGCGGTCCGGGTCGATGCTGCTCGGCGGTGATCTGGAGACCGAGGCCCAGGACGAGCTGGCGCGGCGGCTGATCGTACGGGCCGACATCCTCAAGACGCCGCACCATGGGTCCAACAGGCAGTCACCTGAGTTCCTGGCGTCGCTGGGGGCGCGGGCCGCGTTGATCAGCGTCGGAGCCGGTAACGACTACGGTCACCCGGCGACGTCCACGCTGGGTCTGCTGCGACGGCTCGGCCTCACGATCCACCGCACGGACCAGTCGGGGGACCTCGCGGTGGTGGAGCGAGAAGGTGGCGGCCTGGCAGTGGTTCCCCGTGGCCCCTAGCTTCCCGGCCCGTTCCGGTCCCGTGCCACATGTGGTTGGGCTCGTGTTGGTCCGTTCTCGGGCCCGTCCGTTCGCCTTGGCGTTCTTGGGTTGGGGTCTGGTTCGCTGCCGGATGCGCTGGGTGGCCGTTCGCGGGGTTGGTTGCGCCTCTGCTCTGGCCTGGGTGGTTTGTTGGGGTTGGCATACTGGCGGGCGTGCTGAGCGACGGTGTGATGCGGGTGCTGCCGCTGCTCGTTCGGGCGGGAGCGCTCGCACGTGGCCAACGCCGGAGTTGAGCTTCTTTCGCGATCCTTGGCGTGAGGACTTGGTGGTGGGTCGCGAGTACCTAGTTGTCGGTGGGGCGTGGCATGCTGCCTGACATGGCGGGAACCGATCCAGCACCTGTGACCTTGGTCGTCGGCGACGAGGAGTTGCTGGCCGAGCGGGCGGTCAGTGGGGTCGTCGCGGCGGCCAGGAGTGTCGATCCCGGGGTCGACGTGCATGACCTCGTCGGGAGCAAGGTCACGACCGGTGAATTGACGCAACTGACGTCCCCTTCGTTGTTCGGGGATCGGTCCGTCGTGGTGATCCGGGGGGCGCAGGATCTCGGCAAGGACGTCATCGCCGAGATCGTGGCGTACGCGAAGCAGCCGTCCGAGGACACCGTGATGGTGCTCGCCCACCCGGGTGGGGTGAAGGGCAAGGCGCTGGTCGATGGGGTGAAGAAGGCCGGGGCCAAGCTGGTCACGATCAGCAAGGTCACCAAGGCCGGTGAGCGGATGGAGTTCATCAAGGCGGAGTTCAAGCGGGCCGGGCGGAACATCTCGGGCGATGCGGCTCAGGCTCTGCTGGACGCGGTGGGGAACGATCTGCGGGAGCTGGCGGCGGCTTGTTCGCAGCTGATGTTCGACACCGAGGACAAGACGATCAGTGCGGCCTCCGTGGCTCGCTATCACAAGGGCCGGGCGGAGGTGACCGGGTTCAACGTCGCCGACTCGGCCGTGGAGGGGCGGCTGGCGGAGGCACTGGAGCAGTTGAGGTGGGCGCTCGGCACCGGCGTCGCTCCCGTGCTGCTGGTCAGTGCGCTGGCCGGTGGGTTGCGGTCGCTGGCCAAGGTCGGCAGTGCGCCTCGTAACCTGCGGGGCGGGCAGCTGGCCAGTCATGTGGGCATGCCGCCGTGGAAGGTCGATCGGGTGAAGCGGCAGCTCAACGGGTGGGGGCCTGAAGGGCTGTCGCGGGCGATCCAGGCGGTGGCTCATGCCGATGAGCAGGTCAAGGGTGGGGGAGCGGATCCGGCTTACGCCCTGGAGCACACGGTGCAGGTGATTGTGGCGAGCCGCACCGGACGGTGAGTGCGGGCCTCCGCGTCGGCTAAGGGCTGGGCTGGCACGGGAGGCAAAGGTTTCGGGCTGAGGGCTGAGGGCTGAGGCAGGAGGTCAGGGCTGGGGGCGGGGAGTGTCGGGTGTGTCGGGCTCGGCGGTGATTGCCGGGCGCCGTGGCGACGTGGGGGATCGGGGAGGTAGCCGGGCAGGCCGCTGGGGAGTGGTGCTGAGCGGGTTCTGCGTGTCTGATTGATGGAGGGGAGCGCTGGTGCTGAGCGGGGTTCTGTGCGTCCTGATGGATGTGGGGGAGCGCTGAAGATGGTCGGGCGTGGCGAGTGGGTTGATGATGAGGTGGTGCGGGCGGCGGCGCACGTTGCGGCCACTCGGTGTCGGGGAGACGAGCACACCATGGCGGCTGCTGCTCGGGCTCGGGATGGGCGAATCGTCACCGGGGTGAACGTCTATCACTTCACCGGTGGGCCCTGTGCGGAGATGGTCGTCGTCGGTACGGCGGCTGGGCAGGGGATCTACGACCTGGATGTCATGGTCGCCGTGGGGGATCGTGATCGTGGTGTCGTGCCGCCGTGCGGGCGGTGCCGGCAGCTTCTGCTCGATTATTTTCCGGAGATCAAGGTCATTGTCGGCACCTCGAACGGCCTTCGGATGGTGCCTGTCGCTGAGTTGCTGCCGGTCACCTACGTCTGGGCGGATCATCAGCTCGACGCATGAGTACGGCCTAGCGGGTGGTTTCGGCGTTGTGGAGCAGCTTCTTGAGAAGGCCGTCGAGGTGGGCCTGGTCCTCAGCGGACAGTGCGTTGACCATGGAGGCTTCGACCTCGGCGCGGATGGTCATGGCCTCCATCCACAGGTCGTGACCCTTCGAGGTGAGCTCCACGTCCACCCGGCGGCGGTCCTCGGTGCTGCGGACCCGGCGTACGAGCGCTGAGCGTTCCAGCGTGTCGAGGCGGCCCGTCATGCCCGCCGGCGACAGGAGGAGGTCGGCGGCCAGCTCCGACGGCGTCGCCACGCCCCCGCGGGCGACGAGGCGGTGCAGGGTCTCGAACTCGAAGTCCTGCATGCCCACCTCCGACAGGGCCGCCTCCTTGGTGTGGGCGATGTGTTTCACCAGGAACTGCAGGCGGGTCACGATCGCCTCCACGCGTTCGTCGAAGGGGGCCTTGCCGCGCCAGCGGGCCAGGTGACGATCGACCGAGTCCTCCATGCCTGGGAGCATAGGGCAGTGATTAATTCGTTGACGTAATATTCGTTGGCGAAATAGTCTCGCCGGCATGGTGATGCGGCTTCTCGTCGGGCGGTGCCTGTCCGCGCTGGGCACGGCGCTCATTCCGACCACTTTGACGCTGGCGGTGCTGCGGGCCGGGGGTGGTGAGGGAGAGCTCGGTCTGGTGCTGGCGGCCGAGCTGGTTCCGTTGCTGGTGTTGCTGCCGGTGGGCGGGGTGCTGGCCGATCGGGTCAGGCCCGCGCGGGTGGTGCTTCTCGCCGACCTGACCCGGTGTCTGTCGCAGGCGGTCATCGCCGGGGAACTGCTGCTCGGTGTCTATCGGGTGGCCGATCTCGTCCTGTTGTCGGCGGTGGCGGGGGTGGCGATCGCGTTCGGGAGTCCTGCGGTGCCGCGGCTCGTGGTGGCGGTGGTGCCCGGGCCGGAACGGTTGCGGGTGAACGCGCGGATCGGGGTGGTGACGAGCCTGTCGGCGGTGGCCGCGCCGGCGATCGCCGGGACGATCACGGTGGTCGCCGGGCCTGGGTGGGCGGCGGGGGTCACGGCTGTGGTGTTCGCGGGCTCGGCATTGACGCTCGGCGGTGTCCGGGCGCCGGGCTTGGCGCCGGAGTCCGGTGGTGTCCGGACGCCGGGCTTGGCGCCGGAGTCCGGTGGTGTCCGGACGCCGGTCCTGACGTCGGAGTCTGGTGGTGTCCGGGCGCCGGTCCTGACGTCGAAGTTCGGGGGTGTCCGCCGGCCGCTCCCGGTCGGGCGGGAGCTGGCGGCGCGGGGGCCTGGGTTCGGGCGGGAGCTGGTCGAGGGGTGGCGGGAGATCAGCAGGCGGCCGTGGTTCGTGGCGTGCGTGGTCGGCCACGGCGTGTGGCACTTCATGGCCGGGCTGTTCCTGACGCTGGGGCCGGTCGTCGCCGTGCGGGATCTGGGCGGTGAGGCGAGCTGGGCGCTCATCGTCCAGTGCGGCACCGTCGGGATGGTGCTGGGCGTGTTCCTGGCACCCCGGCTGCCGGTCCGGCGGCCCCTGGTCGTCGTGCAGATCGGGGCGGCCTGTTACGTGTTCCCGATGGCGGCGCTGGCCGCCGGGGCGCCGCTGCCGGTCATGGCAGGGGCCTACGCCGTGGCGCTGTTCGGGCTGGGGCTGCTCAGCCCGTTGTGGGAGACGGTGGTGGCCGACGAGGTTCCGGAGAGCGCGCTGGGGCGGGTGCGGTCGTTCGATCAGCTGATCTCGTTCGCGTCGCGGCCGTTCGGGCTGGCGGTGGCTGCGCCGCTGGCCGGGGTGGCCGGGATCGCCGCGCCGGCGGTCGTGGGCGGCGTGCTGGTCGCCGCCGCCAACCTCATCGCCATCGCCTGGGCCAGGACGCGTCCAGCGGAGGTGAGCAGGGCCGGCAAGCGCGGGTGAGCAGGGCCGGGGCAAGCGCGCGTGGCCGGCTCAGGTCAGGGCGGGTGGCCGGCTCAGGTCAGGGCGGGTGGCCGGCTCAGGTCAGGGCGGCCTCGTGGACGACGCCGTCGCTGATCTCCAGCACCCGGTCCGCCACCGTCATCAAGCTCGGGTCATGGGTCGCGACCAGCGCTGTGACCCCCTCGCTGCGGACGAGCGCCCGCAGCAGCTCCATGATCTGCCGCCCGGTCTGCGAGTCGAGCTGCCCGGTCGGCTCGTCGGCCACGAGCAGCCGGGGCCGGTTGGCCAGGGCGCGGGCGATGGCGACGCGCTGCCGCTGCCCGCCGGACAGCTCGTACGGCCGCTGGTTGACGTGCTGCTCGAGCCCGACGAGGGCGAGCAGCATGCGGACCCTGGCCTCGCGCTCGGCCGCGGGCGCGCGCATCAGCCGCATCGGGACGCCCACGTTCTCGGCCGCCGACAGGACGGGGATCAGCCCGAACGACTGGAACACGAACCCGACGACGTCACGCCGCACGGCGAGCAGCTCGTCCTCGGACATGGCGGTGATCTCGCGCCCGTCCACGACCACCCGGCCGGCGTCCGGTTTGTCCAGGCCGCCGATCTGGTTGAGCAACGTGGTCTTGCCGGACCCCGACCGCCCGCGCAGCGCGACGAGCTCGCCGGGGAAGACGGAGAACGACACGTCCCGCAGCGCCACGACCTCCTTGGGCCCGGTGCGGTAGACCTTGCGCAGCCCTTCGACCTCGACCAGGGGCGACTGACTCATTCGGACGGCTCCTCTCGGGCGGGCCACACGCCGATGTGGTCGGATTCGAGTTCGAGGCGCACGCGCCGTTCCATCTCCAGGGCGTTCATGAAGTCGCGCGGGAGCTGAAGGCGTCCGACGCGGTCGAGTACGGCGTACTCCTCGGCGATGATCTGCCCTTCCGCGCCTTCGCGGCGTACGGTCTCGCTGCTGGTGCGCCCGTCGCGGATGCCGACGGTGCGGTCCACCTGCTCGGCCACCAGCGGGTCGTGGGTCACGATGACGACGGTCACGCCCAGCTCCCTGTTGGCGGTGCGCAGCGAGTCGAAGACCTGCTCGGACGTCTCGCTGTCGAGCTCGCCCGTGGGCTCGTCGGCCAGGATGAGCTGCGGCGAGTTGGCCAGGGCGACGGCGATGGCGACGCGCTGCTGCTGCCCGCCGGACATCTCGGGCGGCCTGCGGTCGGCGCAGGAGGCGACGCCGAGCAGGTCGAGCAGCTCGCCGGAGCGTTCGCGGCGGAGCTTGCCGGCCAGCTTCATCGGCAGCTCGACGTTCTCCTTGGCGGTCAGGTACGGCAGCAGGTTCCGCGCGGTCTGCTGCCAGATGAAGCCCACTACCGAACGCCGGTAGCGCAGCCGGTCGCGCGCGGTCATCGACAGCAGGTCCATGCCGGCCACCCTGGCCACGCCCGCGGTCGGCACGTCGAGCCCGGACAGCACGTTGAGCAGCGTGGACTTGCCGGACCCCGAGGCGCCGACGATGGCGACCAGCTCGCCCTTGTCGATGACGAGGTCGAGCCCCTGCAGCGCGACGACCTCTACGCCCTCGGTCTTGTAGATGCGGACGAGGTTGTCGCACACGATGTGCGCGTCCCCGCCGAACGCGGCCTTCTCCTTCGTGGCCTTGGCTTCCAGCTCGGACAGTGTCGGGTTCATGTGAGGTCCCCCACTCGAAGGACGGCGCCGAGACTGCGGCGGCGGCTGATGGCGGTGTGGACGTACGCGCCGAGCACGGCGACGACGGCGAGTCCGGCGGCCAGCGCGCTGGGCAGGACGGGGTCGGGTGAGTAGTCGCCGACGGGCAGGTCACCGGCGTAGGACGACAGGTCGACGCCGGGCCCGAGCGCGGCGGGCAGCGCCAGGCCGAGGCACAGTCCGGCCAGCGCGGTGACGATGATCATGGGCATGATCTCCAGGACGGTGAGCCGCTGCGCCTGCCGGTCGGACAGGCCCAGCGTACGCAGGAAGGAGACCGCCCTGGCGCGGTCGGCCGCGCCGACGATGAGCGTCAGGACGACGGCGAGCAGCGCGTAACCGGCCAGCGCGGCGGTCACGATGGCCAGCGTCGTGCGTACGGTGCTGGTCAGCGGGTCTTCCTGGATGGTGGCCAGCGCGCCCTCCTGGGAGATGACGGTGGCCGACGGCGCGAGCGCGGCCAGCTCGGCCACGTCCGCGTCGCCCTTGATGAGCAGCGTGTTCACGGCGGGGCGAAGCTGGACGCCGATCGGCACGATGAGGAACTTGCCCTTGGTGAAGAAGCCGGGCACCGACTCGACGACGCCGCGGGTGGGCAGCTTGAGCCGGGACTGCCAGCCGAGGTCGAGCGTGCCGCGCCCGCGCAGCTCGGGGGAGACCAGCACGCCTTCCGACAGCGGCGGCACGCTCACGGGCGCGTCGGCCAGGATCGAGCGCCATTGGGCGACGTCCACGGCGAGCGCCTCGGCCCGCTCGGCGCCGTACCCGACCTGGACCTGGCCCCGCTGGGCGAGCACGACCTGCTCGACGCCGGGCACCGCGCGGATCTTGTCGATCGTCTCGGCCGGGATCTCGATCTCGGACGTCACCTTGA
Source organism: Nonomuraea sp. NPDC049504 (assembly GCF_040676845.1). Lineage (NCBI taxonomy): Bacteria > Bacillati > Actinomycetota > Actinomycetes > Streptosporangiales > Streptosporangiaceae > Nonomuraea > Nonomuraea sp. NPDC049504. The sequence continues at coordinate 156,192 of NZ_JBFAPT010000020.1, read as the reverse complement.
TCGGCGCGCCGGTCTGCTGCCAGGACGCCAGCCGCTGGGTGCCGGCGATGCCGTCGGTGACGACGGCGGCGAAGACCGACACGGCCAGCGCGGGCAGCAGGATCAGCACCGGCAGGACGGCGGCGGCCCGCGCCCGCGCCGCCCTGGTCAGCCCCAGGAACGGCACCGCGGCCCGCCCGCGCGCGGCCAGCCGGACGATCAGCCGCAGGGGGTACGGGTAGCAGCGCAACGTCACCAGCGCCGCCGCCACGGTCAGCGCGACCGGCACCACCAGCAGGAACGGATCCTGCCCCGCCGACGCGCTCAGCCCTCTGGCCCGCAGCAGGTACGCCCCCGCCACGGCCAGGACGACGATGAGCACCTCCAGCGTGATCCGCCGGGCGGACGGCCGCGCGGTGGCGACGTCCTCGCGCCGCTCGTGCAGGGGGGTGCGGTGGGCCAGCGCGAGCCGGGCGGCGGCGAAGCCGACGGCCACCAGCACCACGAACACCGGCCCCGCGTGCACGATCGGCAGCACGGGCCCCGGCACCAGGTACGACAGCGCGTACCCCGCGACGGCCCCCGGCACGACGGCGACGGCGGTCAGCCCGGCCGCCGTGCGGGCCACCTGCGCCAGCGACCCGCCACGTGCCCTGGCCAGCGACAACGTGTGGTCGAGCCGGTCGGCCAGCAGCTGCAGGGCCAGCACGATCACGCCGAGCGCGACCGCGAGCAGCCCGCCGAGCACGAGGGACATCACGGTCTGCGCGGTGGACAGCTCCGCCTGGAACCCGGTGAGCAGGTTGGGCAGCCCGGTCTCCAGCCGGTACGGGCTGACGGGCCCGTTCGACTGGACGTCCACGACCCGGCCGAACTCGGCGACGTCGTCGAGCAGCCCCGGCACCGCCAGCGCGGTCGCCCCGCGGGGGTCGAGCGGCAGCGTCCACCGGTAGGCCAGGTTGCGTCCCTCGCCGCTCAGGACGGCCAGCCCGGCGTCGGACAGCAGGGCCGTGGCGTGCTTCTCGAAGTCGAGGCTGCCCGGCGGCTGCTGCTTCAGCACGTGCACGAGGTCGTTGTGGTGCGACCAGTAGCGGTCGTCGGGCTGCTTGGCACGGAAGATGCCGACGATCTTGACGGCGGCGTAGTCGTGCTCGCCGATCACCGTGGTCTTGCCGATGCCGAGGCCCATCTCCCGCTCGGCCTCATCGACGATCCCGGCCTCGAACACGGGGATCGTCTCGCCCTCGTACCGCATGGTCGAGGACGCGCCGGGGGCGCGGCCGCGCACCCATTCGACGCGCCGGTCGGCGTCGGACAGCCAGCCCACGTTGAGGTAGGACGAGCCGCCGGTGCCGGCGATGGGGGTGAGCGTGGTCTTGGCGCTCGCGTGGCCGGGCCCGGTCACCAGGGGACGCAGTCCGGCGGGCAGGATCTCGTGCCAGAGGCGGTCGCGCGTGTCGAACTGGGCGCGTTCGCGCAGGTCGAGCGCCGGTGACCAGGACCCGACGGTGACCGTCAGGTCGGTCTGCACGCCGGGCGCGCCGGTCAGCGCGCGCTGCAGCGCCTGGTCGTACGCCGATTCCGTGGCTCGCGGCAGCCCGGCGACCAGCAGGCAGGCGCTCAACGTCAGCGCGAAGAGCACGGCCAGCGGGCCCAGGTGCACCCGGGCGAGCAGCCACGTCCTCACTGTTCCTCCCGAAGGCTGAGGCCCTGGCCGCGTACGGTGCGTGCCAGCCCGGCGAGGATCGCGAACAGCACTGCCGTCACCAGCACCAGCATGAGGGCGGTCGCCGCCCAGGGGATGTCGAGCAGCACGCCGGGCGTCACGGCCGCGGCCTGCCCGGTGAGCACGATGTGCGGCACGACCAGCTCTCCCACGACGATCGCGAGCCCGGTGCCGGCCAGCAGCGACAGCCCGACGACGAACGCCTGCTCCATGGCCAGCATCCCGAACACCTGCCGCGGGCTCACTCCGAGCGCCCGCAGGATCGCGAACTCGGCCATCCGCTCACGCGCCGCGACGGCCGCGTTCACCAGGAAGCCGAGCGCCGCGAACACCAGCGCCGCGAGGAAGCCCAGCATGAGCGCCCCCTGGAGCCCGCTGGCCAGCGGGTCGTCCTGGAGGGTGGCGGCGAGTGCGCGCTGGTCGAGCACGGTGACGTCCCATTCGGGGTGGCTCTTGAGCGCGGCCGTGGCGGCGCCGGGGTCGTCGGTGCCCAGCCACCATTCGGTGGCGGGCCTCGGTGGCTGGGCCAAAGCCAGCTCGTACGCCTGCATCGTCTCCCAGTCGGCGAGTACGGCCTGCTGCCCGGCCGTGGTGGTCGGCATGCTCTCGACGACGCCCGCGACCTTCACCTGCAGCACCCGGCGGTCGATGCTGACCCGCCCCGACTGCCCGGGGGAGAGCTTGAGCGCGGCGGCCAGGTCGGCGGTCAGCACCACCGGCATCGGCCCCGGCTGGGCTCCTTGGACGAACGTCGCGGCGCTGCTGAGCTCGGCCTCCATGGTCAGCGGCGGCGCGGTCACCTGCTGCCCGTCGGCGCTCAGCCCGGTCACCTTGAGCGTCGCGCTGCCCGAGGGCGCCCCGGCGATCACGCCGAGCAGCGACACCGGGTAGGTGATCTGCCCCTTCCGCCCGGCCAGCGCCCGCAGGTCCACCTCGACCTGGCTGGTGCCCGCCTTGAGGACGCCGAGCGGCACGTCCCGCCAGACGCCGAGCGCGTCGGTGAGCACCAGCCGCGCCGCCACCTCGTCGCTCGCCTCGGCGTTCACGGTGAGCGTGGCGGGCTTCCCCGGCAGCTCGAACCGGTCCATACGGTTGCCGGTCAGCGTCCGCGACAGCTCGCTCACCGGCTTGTCGGACAGGTCGGGGCGCAGGTGGAACAGCTCGCCGAGCTTGCTCGCGTCGAGCGTGACCAGCATCGCGTTCTCGCCGCCGACGTCCGCCTGCCCGCGGAAGCCGGGCGACGCGGCGCCGATGCCGGGCAGCGTGGTGAAGGCGGTGCCGCGCCCGAGCGCGCCCAGCTCGGGACCGTCCGGCGGCCCTGACAGCCGCAGGTCGGCCCCGGCCTGGTGGCGGGCCTGGTCGAGCTGGGACGTACGCCAGGTCGCTGCGGTCGCCAGCGACACGATGCCGATCGCGATGGCCATCGTGAGCAGCAGCGCGGGCCCGGCGTACTTGAGCGGGCGCCTGCTCACCTGCCACGCGCCGAGGGCGGGGGCGAGCGCGGGCCGCCTGGAAGTGATCTTCTCGGCCAGCTTGGACACCCGCGGCACCAGCCGCAGCCCCAGCATGCCGCCGGTGAGCAGGGCCAGCGCGGGCCCCGAGATGATCAGCGGGTCGATGCCCAGGCCGCCGGTGGCCGTCGTGGTCACGGGCGCGCCGTAGCGCTGCAGCTGCCAGATCGCGAGCCCGGCCACGACCAGCAGCGCGAGGTCGGCGCCCGCCCGTTCGATGAGGCCGCGCCCGCCGCCGCGCCCGCGCGCCGCCTGCTCCTCCACGTACGTCCGCCGCGCCCCGGCCAGCGCCGGCGCCATCAGCAGCACGGCCGCGGCCAGCGCCACCCCGAACGACACGAGGAACGTCCCCAGGTCGGCCGACGGCGACAGCCGCACCCCGGCGGCCTCGATCCACGGCAGCCGGTTGATCGCGGCCAGCAGCGGCGGGCCGAGGAACGGCGCGATCACCGCGCACGGCAGCGCCACCAGCAGCGCCTCACCGCCCGCTAGCACCGCCAGCCGCACGGTCCCCGCGCCGCGCGAGCGCAGCAGCGCCACCTCCATGCGGCGGTGGTCGGCCAGCAGCCGCGCGGTCAGCATCAGCGCGTACGCGGCCAGCAACAGCAGCTGCAGCACCGGGATCAGCATCGTGGAGCGGGCCACCAGCGAGGCGGTGTCGAGCTGGGTGAGGATCTCGGGCAGGTGGCTCGCGGCGACGCAGCTGCCGCAGCCGGCCGCCTTCAGCCGTTGCTCCAGGCCGGCGACCGCGCCGGCCATCGGGCGCAGCTGCTCGGGGGTGAGCGCGCGCAGGTCGGGGACGGCGGTCCAGGTGGCGTTCACGTTGGTGGCGAAGCGGGCGATGAACGTCTCGCGGGGCACCATCAGCGGCCCGTACGTGGTGAAGTCGCCGCGCTCGACGCCCCGGCTGAGCAGCTGCTCGCCCGCCCAGCGCGCCCCGAACGGGTCGTCGAGCTGGAACACGCCGACCACGCGCACCCGCACGGGACGGCTGTCGAGCCGGCCGCGCGTGGTGAACTCCTGCCCGACCTTGAACCCGGTCTCCGAGGCCGCCGACAGCGAGATGACCGCCTGCACCGGGTCGTCGCCCGGCTGCGGCCAGGCACCGCTGACCAGCCGCGCCTGCCGGTCAAGGCCGTCGTAGCCGCCGAAGCGCAGCAGCTCGGGCCGCTGCCTGTCCTCCTGGCCCGGCATGGTGTAGGAGTCGGAGCGGAAGCTGGTGCTCAGCTCGGGCGGGCGGGTGTAGGCGGCGGTGAGCTCCGCGCGTACGGCCTTGTCGAACTCGGGGAACGTCTTGGCCGTGACGGGGGCGCTGACCGTGGCGGCGGTCTGTTCGTAGGAGGCCGTCTCCATCGTCCTGCGGACGCCCGCGTCGGCGATGGAGGAGGCGTACATGGTGAGCGCCACCAGCGTGGTGGTGGCGAGCAGGATCGACCCGAACGCGGCCAGGAGAAGCAGCGGCTCGCTGAGCGCCCTTTTGACGACCAACGGCCCCCGCATGCATCCCCCTTTATCGTGTTTAGTGCACCTTCGGGGATGGCGCAGGTGACGGGCAAGGTGATCTCTGCAACGGTGACTCACCCGATACGGCTGTGTGATATCGAAACTGTGACAAAACGGCCCCAGAGACGACAAGAACGCCGCACTCCGGACATGTGGAGTGCGGCGTCGAGAAGCGCCGTAGCCGCTGCCGCGGCGTCGCTGCTTACTTGGCGGCCAGCGCCGCGGCCTGCTTGGCGATCGCGGACTTGCGGTTGGCGGCCTGGTTCTTGTGGATGACGCCCTTGCTCACGGCCTTGTCGAGCTGGCGGGCGGCGACCCGCTGAAGGGCCGCGGCCTGCTCGACGTCACCCTGCTCGGCGGCCTCGCGGAACTTGCGGACGGCCGTCTTCAGGGACGACTTGACCGCCTTGTTGCGCAGGCGAGCCTTCTCGTTCTGCTTGTTGCGCTTGATCTGGGACTTGATGTTCGCCACGAAGAAGCCTCGGTGAAAGTCTGAGTGATGGATGGGGCGCGCGGGCTCGAGAGAGGGCGCGCCACACGCAGTAGCCCAGGCTACCAATAACTGAGGCGGCTGCTCAAATCAATGCCATCGTGTCATGTACTCGTGCCAGTCCTCTTCCGTCGCGGCGAAGTCGACATAGAGGGCCAGACCGAAGCGCTCGCGCCTGCCGTGGCCGGTCAGCGCCAGCCGGGCGCCCTCCGCGGCCATCGCCACGCTCTCGGCTCCGTCCAGCCAGGGTACGCCGTGGTCGTGGTACGCGGGCGCGCCGATGTAGAGGGTCTTGTCCTGCGGCACCAGGTCCAGGGCGAGCCTGGCCTGGCGGGCGACGTGGCCGCCGTACAGGGACTGGAGCGGGGTGAAGGAGTCGTACGTCATGACCGCCACCTGGTCCACCCGGGCGGCTACCTCCTGGAAGTAGCCCTGCGACCAGTACTTGTCGTGGCCCAGCGCGGCTCTGGCGGCCAGACGCAGGCCCCAGTAGGGCTCCAGTTGGGGGGTCGAGGTCGACAGCAGGCGGGTGTGTCGCCTCGTCTGCTCCAGCAACTCCAGGAACTCGGTGTCGCCGTCGCCGATGGGCTCGAAGTTGTAGTGGATGCCGTCGAAGCCCTGGTTCATGATGGCGGCGACGCTGGTCAGGACGTTCGTGCGGGAGCGGGGGTCGTCGAGGTCGAGGGTGCCGTCCACCTTCTGGCCGAGCCAGGCGGAGACGCGGAGGCCGGGGAGGTGTTTTCGCACCCATTGGACGAAATTTCCGGCGTTGGGGTATTTATCTGGATCTAAGCGGCCGTCCGCCTCGAACGGGCCGGAGTGGACGTACAGGTCCTTGATGCCTGTGGCGCGCAGCCGTACGGCGAGCTGCTCCAGGTCACGCTCGGTGCGGCGGCCGTCCACCCACGCGTGGCCGAGCCAGAGGGCGTCGTTGCCTGTGCTCTTCGCCCAGGCCGCCGGCGCACCGGTAAACTGGAGGCGGAGCGCTGCGGCGAGCAGGCCGGCCAGCGCGACCAGGACGGCCAAGGCAAGCGCGATCAGGCGCAGGCCGCGGCGGATGACGGTTCGGGCAATCACCCGGGCATGTCACCATGGAAGACTGCTTGACCTCAACCCTGTCGAAACGGACTTCGGTGCGCACTCAGCCTGGCCAGACCGACCCCGCGTTGATCCGCAACTTCTGCATCATCGCGCATATCGACCATGGCAAGTCGACGCTTGCCGACCGGATGCTGCAGATCACCGGCGTGGTCGACGACCGCACCATGCGGGCGCAATACCTCGACAGGATGGACATCGAGCGCGAACGCGGCATCACGATCAAGTCGCAGGCCGTGCGGCTGCCGTGGGACGGTCACGTGCTCAACATGATCGACACGCCCGGCCACGTCGACTTCACCTATGAGGTGTCGCGCTCGCTGCAGGCGTGCGAGGGCGCCATCCTGCTGGTCGACGCCGCCCAGGGCATCGAGGCGCAGACTTTGGCCAACCTCTATCTGGCCATGAACGCCGACCTGCACATCATCCCCGTCCTCAACAAGATCGACCTGCCGGCGGCGCAGCCGGAGAAGTTCGCCGAGGAGCTGGCGGGGCTCATCGGGTGCGACCCCTCCGACGTGCTCAAGGTGTCGGGCAAGACCGGTGAGGGCGTACGCGAGCTGCTCGACCACGTGGTCCAGACGGTGCCCGCACCCGTCGGCCGGGCCGACCAGGCCGCGCGGGCGCTCATCTTCGACTCCGTCTACGACACCTACCGCGGCGTGGTGACGTACGTCCGCGTCGTGGACGGCCACCTCGGCAAGCGCGAGCGCATCCTCATGATGTCGACCAGCGCCACCCACGAGACGCTTGAGATCGGCGTCATCTCGCCCGAGCCCAAGCCCGCCGAGCTCGGGCTCGGCGTCGGCGAGGTGGGCTACCTCATCACCGGCGTGAAGGACGTCCGCCAGTCGCGGGTCGGCGACACCGTCACCTCGGCCGCCAAGCCCGCGGGCGAGATGCTGGCCGGCTACGAGCACCCCAAGCCCATGGTGTTCTCCGGGCTTTATCCGATCGACGGCGACGAATACCCCGAGCTGCGTGAGGCGCTCGACAAGCTGCAGCTCAACGACGCCGCGCTGGTCTACGAGCCGGAGACGTCGGCGGCGCTCGGGTTCGGCTTCCGCGTGGGGTTCCTCGGGCTGCTGCACATGGAGATCGTGCGCGAGCGGCTGGAGCGCGAGTTCGGGCTGTCGCTCATCTCCACCGCGCCCAACGTCGTCTACCGCGTGGTCATGGAGGACGGCAAGGAGCTGACGGTCACCAACCCGTCCGAGTTTCCCTCCGGCGGCAAGATCGCGCAGGTCTTCGAGCCGGTCACCAAGTCCACGATCCTCGCGCCCGCCGAGTTCATCGGCGCGATCATGGAGATCTGCCAGGGGCGGCGCGGCCAGCTCCTCGGCATGGACTACCTGTCGGAAGACCGCGTCGAGATCCGCTACACGCTGCCGCTCGGCGAGATCATCTTCGACTTCTTCGACCAGCTCAAGTCGCGCACCCGCGGCTACGCCTCGCTCGACTACGAGCCCGCGGGCGAGCAGGAGGCCGAGCTCGTCAAGGTCGACATCCTGCTGCAGGGTGAGGCGGTCGACGCCTTCAGCGCCATCGTCCACAAGGACAAGGCGTACGCCTATGGCGTCGACATGGCCAAGAAACTGCGTGAGCTGATCCCGCGGCAGCAGTTCGAGGTGCCGATCCAGGCCGCCATCGGGGCCAGGGTCATCGCCCGCGAGAACATCCGCGCCATCCGTAAGGACGTCCTCGCTAAGTGCTACGGCGGTGACATCTCCCGTAAGCGGAAGCTGCTGGAGAAGCAGAAGGAAGGCAAGAAGCGGATGAAGATGGTCGGCCGGGTCGAGGTGCCCCAGGAGGCCTTCGTCGCCGCGCTGTCCACCGACTCCGGCGGCGAGAAGGCCAAGAAGTAGGGGTTCGCCGGGGCTTGTGCCGTCCTCGTGCCCTGGCGAAATACCCTAAAAGCATGGAAATGGTGCAGACGGCGCGTCTGGTCCTGTCTCGGGTGACGGTTGACGATCTGGACGCCGTACACGAGATCCACTCCGACCCGCGCACCAGCGTCTACCATCCCAGCGGACCCGTCACCGACATCGAGTCCAGCCGGGCCATGCTCGGCCTGTGGCTCGACGACTGGGACGAACGCGGCCTCGGCTACTGGGCCGCGCGGCGGCTCGGCGACTCCCACGTGCTGGGCTTCGGCGGGCTGCGGCACGCCATCGTGGACGAGCGGCACGTGCTCAACCTCTATTACCGGTTCCGGCCCTCCGCGTGGGGGCACGGCTACGCGCTGGAACTCGCCAGGGCCGCCCTTGACGTGGGGAAGTCGGTGGGGACGGTGGTCGCGGTCATCCGCGACACCAACGAGCCGTCGCGGAAGGTCGCGGAGCGGGCCGGCATGCGGCGGGATCGCACCATTCCGTACGGGGGCGTGCCGAGCGACCTGTACGTGGCCTGAGCCGCCCCCTTATCGTGCTCTGCCGCGCCAGACGTATCCCGCCAGCACCACCGCGCTCCAGACGGCTTGAGCCGCCAGGTAGGGGGCCGTGGCGACGCCCGGGGTGGTGAGGGCGATCAGGGCGGGCAGCGAGCCGATCAACGCCAGGTCGGGGCCCGTGGCCGACCACTTCAGGATGCCGGTGGGGATCGGGCCGCCCGGGGTCTCGATGATCGGCATCGAATGGTCGACCGGCGCGCGCCTGGCCATGCGGAGCGCCGCCGCCGCCAGAGCGGGCGCGACCACCAGCCCCAGGGGCGCCACGTCACTCAGGGGCAGGTTCGCGGCGCCGCTCAAGCTGGTCAGGAGAAGGGCCAGGGACGTCCACGTGCCGCTCAGCAGGGCGGGCAGCACCGCGCGGGCCGCCAGCGTGGGACGGTGCGCGGTTCCGATGAGCCTGGCCAGGGCCGGGTTGCCGGCGTCGCGGCGGGCGCCCGAGGTGGCCGTCGCTGCCACGGCCAGCCCGCCCACCAGGACCGCCATCGCGAGCGCAGCCGGAGGAGCGCCCGCCTGAGCGAAGACTGCGGGCAGCACCGACGTTCCCGCGATCGTCGCCAGCCATCCCGGCCTGCGGGCCAGGCGCCGCCAGTCCTGCCAGGCGGGTGCGAGCGGCCCGGACAGCCGCGGCCAGCGACGGGAGCCGAGTCTCCTGGCGCGCCAGTGGTTGTCCTCGACGATCCAGGTGAGCGCGCTGGTGTCCAGCGACGCGGTGGCGCTCGCCACGTGCCCGGCTCGGGTGGAGGCGGTCGTGAGCGTAAGGGTGGGGATGCGGTCGAGCGAACGCCAGGCGTGCCGGGCCAGCAGCCCTGCCGTCACGACCGCCCCGGCTGCCGTGGCGGCCAGGGCCGGCAACGGGGCATGCGCCGCCACGGTCAGCACTGTACGCAACTGGTTCGTCACCGCCACCGCCGCCAGCACCAGCAGCGCGACGATCGCCACGGTCAACCAGAGCTGCCACGGCTGCCACGGCTGCCCGGCCTGGCCCGCCCGCCCCGCATGCGCTGCCTGACCCGCCTGCCCGAGTACCGCCAGCGCCATCCCGCCCACGGTCGTCGCCACGCCGAGCACGAGCGCGGCGAGCACCCGCCACACGAGCTGATCCGGCGCGCCCAGCACCGCCAGCAGGCCCACCCCGAACAGCAGGCCCGCCACCAGCGCCACCACGCCCAGCGTCCTGGCCGGACGGGCCAGCAGGTCCCGGCGGTTGAGCGGGGAGAGCAGCAGCCAGGAGGCGTCAGGCCCGTTCAGCACCACGGGGCCCGCCGTCCGCGCACCCGCCAGAAAGCCGGCCAGGGCGAGCGAGAGCAGCGCCGCGCCCGCTCCCACCCTGCCCGGATCGACCGGGCCCGCCAGCCCCGCGAACACCCCGGCCAGCGGGTGCCCGAGCACCATGACGGCCATGAGCAGGCAGAACCCGGTGACGTACCGGTCTAGGACGCTGGCGGGGGCGGGGCCACGGGAGCGCAGGTACGTGCGAACGGCCCTTACGCCGTACTCGGTCACCGGTCGATCCTCGGAGGAGAGGCCGGTCATGCGGGGACGCCTGACGGGAGGACGCGGCGGCCGTGGCCGGCCAGGTCCTGGTCGTGGGTGGCCAGGACGACGGTGCCGCCCTCGGAGGCGTACTCGTCGAGCAGATCGCCCAGGGCGGCCCGGAACTCGACGTCGAGTCCGCGTTCCGGCTCGTCGAGGAGTAGCAGCTCACTCGGCCTGAGCAGGGCGGCGGCGAGGGCGAGGCGCTGGCGCTGGCCGGTCGACAGATTCAACGGAGCCGCGTCCGCCCGCTCCACCAGCGCGAACATCTCCAGCGCCGCCTCCACGGTCATCCGCGCGGCACTGTGCACGGCGCCCATCAACTCCAGGTGCTCTCGGGTGGTGAGCCCCGGATACCAGGCGGGCTCATCGCCCAGCAGCGCGACCCGGCCCCAGAACCGGCCGTCGTCCACCGGCGCGGCGCCGAACACGTGTACCTCACCGGCGGTGGCAGGCTGCACCCCGGCCAGGCAGCGCAGCAGCGTGGACTTCCCGGAGCCGTTGGGCCCCACCACGGCCACGATCTCACCTGGCGCCACGGTGAACGTCAGGTCGCGGAGCACCGGGTTGCCGCCGAGCTCAACTGAGAGGGAATCGACGCAGATGATCGGGTCTGACACGGTTCGAGGCTAGCTGACCATCAGCGCACCCGCGCGGCCGGTCCTATCTGCCGCTTTGGGCCGGCGAAGGGTCCGCCGCCACCACCCACAGCCGGCGAAGGATCTCCGCCGCCACCCACCGACGCACCTGGAGGTTGGTCAAGCGGCGCAGCGTTCAACAGGCCGGGCCGGGCAGGGCTGAGCCGTGTCGGGCCGAGCCGTCTTGGGCCGAGCCGTCTCGGGCTGGCGGGCGGATTTTGTCGGTGCCGTCGTCTACCTTTCATTCTCCGAACACCTGTGCGACTGGAGGGTGACGTGATTGCTTCTGAGCGATTCGAGCGTGCAGCCGTTCTTGGGGTCGCCGTGGCTGAGGAGACACGGCGGCTGCTGAGACGTCACGTGGGCGAAGGAGAGGAGGCGGCTGACGGCACCGTCCTGGTCGATGTGCCCTATCCCGACGCGGCGGTGGTGGCGACGTTGCTTGACGTGGCGGCCGAGTGCTTCGGTGAACGCGGTGATTCGGTCGAGGAGACCCGGCAGGCGGCATTGGAGACGCTTTTACAGCTCGCCGGATTCGACGAGGAATCCCAGCTCAACGGGCATGTTGGCGGGCGTCCAGGAGGTGGGCTCAGCCGGGGGTGACCAGGCCGTGGCGGTAGGCGTACGTGACGGCTTGCGCGCGATCCCTGAGCCCCGCCTTGGCGAACAGGTTGTTGATGTGGGTCTTCACCGTGGCTTCCGTGATGAAGAGACGCGCGGCGATCTCGGCGTTGGATAGGCCGTCGGCGATGAGCATCAACACCTCGCCCTCGCGCGGTGTCAGGCCATCGGGAAGGGACTCACCACTCCGGCGCACCCGCCGCTCACCCGAATGCTGCTGCCGCCGCGACTCCGAGGCCCCCGTAGGGGAGGGCGGCGCAGCGGAAGCAGCCCCACCGGGCGGCGGCGCCTCGCCAGGGGGCGATGGGAGGGGCTCGGCAGGGGGAGCCGTGGTCGAAGAGGGCACAGCCGGCCGGCCCGTCGTGGGCGGAGACGTCGAGAAAGGAGTCGTTGTGGCTGGGGGCAGAGCGGGTGAGGGTGGGCCGGGTGGGGACATGCTGTCGAGGAGGCGGCGCTGCACGGTGGGGTCGAGCTGGGCGTCCCCGCGCATCACGGTCGCCAGGGCCTTGGCGATGTCGTCCGCCTCGGCGTCCTTGGTGAGGAAACCCCGCGCACCCGCCCTGAGCGCGGCGAAGACCGACTCGTCGTCCGAGTACGTCGTGAGCACCACGACCTGCGTCCCCGGATGGGCGGCCCGGACCCGGCGAGTGGCCTCAACGCCGTCCATGCGCGGCATGCGCAGGTCCATGAGCACCACGTCCGGCCGTTCCGTCTCGACCAGCCGCAACGCCGCCTCACCATCACCCGCCGACCCGACCACGTCGATCCCAGGCAGCAGACCGAGCAGCAACACCAGCCCTTCCCGCACCACAGCCTGGTCATCCGCCACGACCACACGAATCATCCGCCCACCCCCTGAGCCAGCGAAGCGCGGTAAGCAGCACCTTCCCCGACCGTCGCCCACACCGTCGAAATCGGCCCAGCTGCCGTCACCGCCGCCCAGTTGCGGTTGACCACCGCCAGCACCGCCCAGCCGAGTGCCAGGGCCGCTGAGGTCGCCCAGCGGGGTGTGATGGCCGCGCGGACCGTCAAGGCGAATGTCGCCGCTGCCGGAGCCGCTGGGGCAGCTGACTTGGGCGTGACTGTCGTTGCCGCTGCGGCTCCTGAGCCCGGTCTGCCTCGCCTGATCGCCGTCGGGCGCGATGCGCGAATTGCCAGGGCAGCAGAGCCGAGGGTGGGTGCGGGTGACGGCGTCGAGGTCGGTGCCGCGGATGCCGTGGAAGGAGGGCTGGGTGTAGGGGTTGTTCGGGTCATGCCGGGATCCTGAGGTGGACGGTGAAGCCGTGGTCGTCGGCGCCTGCCGTGAGGGTGCCGCCGAGGAGTTCGGCGCGTTCGCGCATGCCGATGAGGCCGTGCCCGCCGCCCGACGACCGTTGCTCCGCCGCAATGTCGTGGGGTGGCCGTTGCTTCGCCCCCACGTCGTGGGGTGGCCGCTGCTTTGCCACAACGTCGTTGGGCGGCCGTTGCTGCGCCGCACCTTCGTTGGGCGAGCGGTGTTCCGGGGCGGAGCTGTTCGGTGGGTGGTGGGTCGGTGGGGTGGGGTTGGTTATGCGGAGGTCGCACCACGTGGTGGAGAAGGTCAGGTCGATGGTCGCGGGGGTGCCGGGGGCGTGGCGGCGGATGTTCGTGAGGGCTTCCTGGGTCGTTCGGGTCAGGGCCAGCTCGGCTTCCGGGGTCAGGCGGTGTTCGGGGCCGGAGATGTGGAGGGTGCAGGGGTGGTGAATGGTGCTCTCGAAATCCTCGGCCAGCCGGCGTAGGGCGGTGGGGAGCTCTGGTGGGTCCTCACGTAGGGCGGCCACTGCACGCCTGGCCTCTTCCAGGCCCGACTTCGCGAGGTCGCGGGCGCGGGTGACGCGGTCGAGGGCCTCGTCGGTACGTTCGGCGCGCAGGAGCAGCTTGGCGCCCTCCAGGTGGACGAGCTGGGCCGACAGGGAGTGGGCGAGGATGTCGTGGAGTTCCCTGGCGATCCTGGCCCGCTCCGCGAGCACCGCTTCCCTGGCCTCGGCCTGCCTGATGGCCTTGCGCTGCCTGGCCGCGTACGCGACGAGGAAGACCAGGCTGGTGCTGAAGGCGAGGGTCAGGTTCCGGGTGACGTCACCGGTGATCGCCCCCGCCACCAGCAGGCTGGCGATCGCCGTCAGGGCGATCGCCAGCGACTGCGGGAGGGGACGGCGGCCGGCGGCGGCCACCACGCAGGCGAGCAGGACCAGGGCGGGGGTGCCGTTGGGGGTCAGCTCGTGCAGGGCGACGGCGATGATCGTGGCGGCGCCGAGGGCGATCAGCGGGATCGGCGTGTCCGCCGACCTGCGGCCGGCGACCTTGAGGGGGAGCAGGGCCAGGGCAAGGCTGAGCACCAGGGCGGAGGTCAGGATGATGCTCGGCGGGCCGGCCACGAGCGCGGTGTGCGCCTGTCCCGCGCCGACCAGCACGATCACGCCCAGCCGCAGCATGCGGGAGATGAGGCTGGACGTAACGGGCATCACCTTTCGACGTTATAGGACCGTGCGGCGGACCCGGGAAGCGCACGGGCGCGACGTGACACCACGAGCGCCTGCGTGGCCAGGGTCAGGCCGACGAAGATCAGGATGCCGCCGGTCGTGACGGTCAGTCCCATGGAGGTGCCGGCGACCTGCTCGATGACGCGCACGGCTATCGACGCCAGCCAGGCCAGCAGGGTCCAGACCGTCCCCTTGGACCAGGCGACTCCTTGGGCGTCGGCCCAGATGTGCACGGTCATCGCCCGCAGGATGCCGAGTCCGACGCCGGCCACCGCTTCTGCGGCGAGAAAGGCGAGGCTGAGGGCGAAGTGGTCGGGGTCGAAGAGGCCGCCCGAGACCAGGCCGATCACGATCACGACGGCGGAGATGTAGAAGATGCTGGAGCGGTCGGCCGGGCGGGTCTTGAACTGGCGGTAGATGACGAACGCGAGGACAAGGAGGATCAGCAGGCCGGTTTCGACGGAGTTCATGTCACGTGACGGTAGGGACGGGTCCGTCATGGCGGATCGACCAGCGGGTGGAGCTTCGCAGATCTCCACCCAGGGGTGGACGCACAACCCGCCGGCCGGGCTGCGCGGTCGGGGCCGTTCATGCGAGGCGGGCGTCGGTTTTGGGGGTTGGTGTGACCATTGCGCGTTGTGGGGCGTCTGTTGGTGACATGACCGTTGAAACCGTTCGGGGGGCGACATCATCGAGGAGCTCTATCGCGAGCACTGGCCGCTCGTGTGCGGGTTCCTTCTGCGCAGGACCCGCGATCCGCATCTCGCCGAGGACTTGGCGCAGGAGACCTTCGTCAAGGCGACCAGGGCGCTGCTCGGCTGGCGAGGGGAGAACGCGGCTGCGTGGCTCCTCACGATCGCCAGGAACGTGCTGCTCGATCACGTACGGAGGAGCCGGCGGGAGCTCGCGCTGCCCGACGCCGATGAGCTCGGTGTGCCGCCGCTGCACGTGGCCGCGCTGGACGTGCGCGACGCGCTGGAGCGGCTACCCGAGCAGCAGCGGCGGCTGCTCACCTTGGTCTACTTCGAGGGCTTCTCGATGGTTGAGGTGGCCGCTATGACCGGAAGGTCACACAACTCGATCAAGACCGCGGTGTGGCGGGCGCGGGCCGCCTTCGCCGACCTGTACGGGGAGGATGCATGAGCACGTCCGATAGGCCGGGCACGCCGGGCACGCCGGGCACGCACGATAAGTCAAATACGTCTGACCCGCTCGATGCGCCGGATGCTCCTGGCTCACTCGATGCGCCGGACGCGACTGGTTCGCTCGATGTGCCGGACGCGCCTGGCCGGCTCGATACGCCGGATGCGGCGGGTAATGCACGTAGCCTGCCGGAGTTGCCCGCGATGCCGGACTTTGATCCCAGGCGTACCAGGCGTGCCGTTCGGCGGGGGCTGGCGCGGACGGTGGTCAGCGTGCTGGCGGTGCTGGCGCTGGTCGCGGTGGTCGTGACCGAGGGGGCCTCGCTGGTGCAGACGCGGGGTGATCGTGAGCGTCGCATGATGGACGTGCTCGGGACCGCGTTCAAGATGTACAACCCCGCCTACCTCGTGGACAACGGGTCCTGCTGCGAGACGACGCCCGTCTCCATGGCGTTCGAGGTGACCGCCCGTCCCATGGGGCCCGTCGGGGCGTGGCCGGGTGGGAGTCAGACGTACTCGATCAGTCAGGACTTCTTCGGACGGGTCGGACGGCTGCCGCTCGGTCACACCGCCAACACCCGGCTCTCCCAGTCGTTGTTCAACGTCGGCACCACGCTGGGGAGGAAGGAGGAGGTGAAGCAGGTGCTCGCCCGGTTGCCGGCCGATCTGAGCGCGCTGGCGGTGGTGGAGTTCGAGCGGCCGCTCCCGGAGGCGGAGTTCGAGGCGTTCGTACGGCGCCACGGCTCCTGCGCCGAACGGGTCGTGTACGAACGCAGGCCGGGGTCGCTGCCGATCACATGGGGCTTGGACTACTGGACCGACCCGGCGGACCTTCGCAAGGGCGGCGACGTCACGGATGAGGTGTGCCGGGGCGGGCTGCCGCAGTTCCGGGCGTGGGTCGGGCTGCTGCGTGACCACGACGACGCCAACCTGCGCTCCTTCGACCTGAGCCTGAAGCGGCTGCGGGAGGCTTCGGGGGCCGGCCTCGCCCACGCCTACGTGGACGAGCTCAGCTCGGTCCGCGAGCTGCGGGAGTTGCTCAAGGACCCGCAGGTGCGGACGATCCGGCTGGCCGACGTGGCGTTCGACCTGGATCGTCCGCACCCATGAGAGCCCGGGTCAGCGAAGGACGCTGGAGAGGGCGGAGGTGAGGGAGGCGCGGGAGTCGTCCTGGTCGATGGACCACAGCATGAACCCGCCGAGCCCCTTCAGCCGGATGTACGCCGCCTTCTGCAGCATCACCGCCGGATCGTCGTACGACCAGAACTCGTTGCCGTCGTACAGCCACATGGCGCCGGTGAGCAGGTCGCGGTGGCGCTTGCCCGGCTTGTTCACCAGGTCCTTGTAGTCCTCGGTGCCGGGCGCCCACTTGCCGGGGGCAGGGCCGGTGGCGGGCTGGTAGAGGCCCTTGGAGCGGTCGGTGACGCCGGTCCAGCCCTGCCCGTACGCGGGCACGCCGACCACGAGCTTGCGTGCGGGGGCCCCGCGCTTGAGGTAGTCGCGGACGGTCTGGTCGACGCTGTACTTCACCGGGTTGGGGTCGCGCCGGTCGGTGAACAGGTTGGCGTGGTGCGCGGTCTGCTGCTCCCAGGTGCCGTGCAGGTCGTACCCCTGGAGGGTGGCGAAGTCGAGCTGCCTGAAGACCTCGCGTACCTCGAAGCCCGCGTCGATCTTGGGGGCGGCGGCCGGGAGGAACGCGCTGAGCTGCGCCTTCCGCGAGAACGCGGTGAGCTGGCGGCGCAGCTCGGTCACGAACAGCGTGAAGTTGCGCTTGTCCTCGGGCCTGATCACGTTGCCCTCGGCGCCGGCCGAGCCGGGCCACTCCCAGTCGAGGTCGATGCCGTCGAAGACGCCCGCGGCGGCGCCGGGCTCGAGGCCGGGCAGGTTGCCGCGCAGCCACATGTCGATGCAGGAGGAGGCGAGCTTGGAGCGCGACTCGGGGGTGAGGACGGCGTCGGAGAACGCGGCGGAGCCGGTCCAGCCGCCGAGCGAGATCATCACCTTGAGCTTGGGGTGCTTGGCCTTGAGCTTGCGGAGCTGGTTGAGGTTGCCGTTGAGCGCCTGTCCCGGCTCGTCGGCGACGCCGTCCACGCTCTGCTCGGCGGGCACGGGCCGCTGCCAGTCGGCCCACGGGTCGGAGGAGTAGCAGGTGCCGTCGCCGTTCACGAACCCGAACGCGTAGTTGAGGTGGGTGAGCTTGGCGGCGGCGCCGCTGAGGTGCACGTCCTTGACGTGGTAGTCACGTCCGTAGACGCCCCATTGGATGAAGTACGCGACCCGGTTGAACCCGGTGCGGGCCTCGGCCGGTACGGAGACCAGCGTGAGCCCGAGTAAGACGGACAGGGCGATGAGGATCTTCTTCTTCACGGGGCCGCTCCCGGACAGCTACAAATAGGAAACTTTCCTATAAGTTGACGCGATCGTAGAGCCGCCCTGAGCCCTCGTCAACGACCCGCACCGGTCGGAGCACTGCGGGGGACGGGCACACTGGAAACGTGCCATCCATCCTGCCTGACGGCGATCCCGCGCCCACCTCGGGCGAGCTGCCCGACAGCGCCCTGCGCGGCCTCGGCGAGCGCCCGTTCGGCTTCTACGTGCACGTGCCGTTCTGCCTGACCCGCTGCGGCTACTGCGACTTCAACACCTACACCGCCTCCGAGCTGGGCCCCGGCGCCTCGCAGCGCGACTACGCCGACACGGTGATCGAGGAGATCCGCCTGGCGCGCCGCGTCCTGGGCGAGACCGACCTGCCGGTGGAGACGGTGTTCTTCGGCGGCGGCACCCCCACGCTGCTGCCTCCCCAAGACCTGGCACGCATCCTGGCCGCGATCGGCTCGGAGTTCGGGTTGCGGCCGGACGCCGAGGTCACCACCGAGGCCAACCCCGAGTCGGTCGATCCCTCGTCGCTGGAGAAGCTGCGCCACGGCGGCTTCAACCGCATCAGCTTCGGCATGCAGAGCGTACGCGAGCACGTGCTGCAGGTCCTCGACCGCCGCCACACGCCCGGCCGGGCCGCCGCGGCCGTCAGGGAGGCGCGCGCGGCCGGGTTCGAGCACGTCAACCTCGACCTGATCTACAGCACGCCGGGAGAGTCCGACGACGACTGGCGGGCCTCGCTGGGCGCGGCGATCGAGGCAGGGCCCGACCACGTGTCGGCGTACTCGCTGATCGTCGAGGAGGGCACCCGCCTGGCCGCGCGCATCAGGCGCGGTGAGCTGCCGATGCCCGACGACGACGTGGCCGCCGACCGCTACCTCATCGCCGACGAGCTGCTGTCCGCGGCCGGGTTCGCGTGGTACGAGGTGTCCAACTGGGCCGTCACCGACGACGCCCGCTGCCGCCACAACCTGCTCTACTGGACCGGCGGCGACTGGTGGGCGGCCGGCCCAGGAGCCCACAGCCACGTCGGCGGCACCCGATGGTGGAACGTCAAGCACCCCGCCGCCTACGCCCAGCGCCTGGCCGCGGGCCACTCGCCGGCGCACGCCCGCGAGGTGCTCGGGCACGACGACCGCGATGCCGAACGCCTCATGCTGGAGCTGCGGCTGTCGTCCGGCTATCCGCTGGCCGAGGTCGCGCCCGCCGCGCGGCCCGTGGTGGCGAGCGCCCTGGCGCGGGGGCTGCTGGAGCCCGAGCCGTTCAAGGCGGGCCGCATGGTGCTGACCCTCCAGGGCCGGCTGCTGGCCGACGCCCTGATCAGGGACCTGCTGGTCTAGGTGATCAGGCGGATGGAGATGGGGTAGCGGTAACGCTCGCCCCGGTACGTCGCCATCGCCGCCTGGATGTGGAAGATCAGCGACACGACGAAGACCGCCGGCAGCAGCAGGAAGCCGATGAACAGCAGCATCAGGAACGCGGACACGATGTAGCCGATGAACATGGTGATCTGGAAGTTCAGCGCCTCCGCCGCCTGGTCCCTGACGTAGGGCGACTGGTCCTTGCGCATCACGTAGATGATGAGCGGGCCGATCCACGAGACCAGCAGGCCGAGGAGGTGGGCCAGCATCGCCATGGAGTTGTCGTCGGTGCCGGGGCGGGGGCCGAAGCGGCCGGGCACGTAGGGCTCGCCGGGGTGCTGCGGGTAGCCGTAGCCGGGCGGGGGCGGCGGATAGCCGGGCCGGCCGTAGCCGCCGGGCGGACCGTAGCCGCCGGGACCGCCATAGGGGCCCTGCTGGCCGTAGCCGCTGGGCGGCTGCGGGTGGTAGATCGGCGCCGACCCGGGCTGCTGCCCGTAGGGGAGCTGCTGCCCGTAACCGGGGGCCGACCCGGGCTGCTGCCCGTAGCCGGGCGCCGAGCCGGGCTGCTGCCCGTAGCCGGACGACCCGGGCTGCTGCTCATAACCCGGCACGGAACCGGGCTGCTGCGAGTAACCCGGAGTGGAGCCGGGTTGCGGTGGGTAGCCGGGCGTGGAGCCGGGTTGCTGGGGGTGGCCGGGTTGTTGTCCGTACGGTGGGGGCGGGCCGGGTTGGGGGCCCGAGCCGGGCGCGGGCGGCGGCAGGTCGGACGGGGTGACCCTGCGCGTGGCGTCGTCGTCCGCCGGGGCGAACCTGCGGGTGGCGTCGTCGTCGGCGGGCGGCGGGGTCGGGTCCTGGCTCATGGGGCCTCCGTAACGAAGTCGATCAGTTCCTCGACCCGGCCGAGCAGCGCCGGTTCCAGGTCCGTGTACGTCGAGACGGCGCCGAGAATGCGCCGCCACGCCTCCGCGGGCTCCATGCGCCAGCCCAGCGCGGCGATGACGCCCTCCTTCCATGGCACCCCGCGCGGCACGTCGGGCCAGGCCGGGATGCGCAGCACGGACGGCTTGACCGCCTGCCAGATGTCGACGAACGGATGCCCCACCACGAGCACGTCGGGCGAGGTGATCTCGGCGGCGATCCGGCTCTCCTTGGAGCCGGGCACCAGGTGGTCGACGAGCACGCCGAGGCGCCGCCCCGGCTCGGGGCCGAACTCGTCGACGATGGCGGGCAGGTGGTCGACGCCTTCGAGGTATTCGACGACGACGCCTTCGACCCGCAGGTCGTGGCCCCAGATCTTCTCGACGAGGGCGGCGTCGTGGACGCCCTCGACGTAGATGCGGCTCTGCCTGGCGACCCTGGCCCGCAGCCCTTCGACGGCGATCGAGCCCGACGCGCTGCGCCGAGGGCCGGTGGGGGCGGTGGCGGCGGGGCGTACGAGGGTCACGGGACGGCCTTCCAGCAGGAACGCCGCGGGCGCGAGCGGGAAGAGCCGGCGCTTGCCGAACCGGTCCTCCAGCGTGACGGCCTCCTTGTCACAGGCCACCACGGCGCCGCAGAAGCCGCTGTCGGCGTCCTCCACGACGAGGTCCGGCTCCGCGGGCACCTTGGGGATCTTGCCCTTGCCCGGCCGCCGCCAATTTCCCGCCAGTACATCGCCCTCGTACACACGGGGACCGTAGCAAATCACCCGCTCACTGCAAGGCGCTTCCGCGCGCCGCTGCGGCGGACGAGGACGACGATCGTGCCGGCGATGGCGGCGAGCAGCCCGGCGCCCGGCAGGGCCACGAGGGCGATGAGGCCGTCGGCGACGCCGTTCACGACGGAGTAGGAGTCGCGGCCGACGCCGTAGCGCACGGTGGCGTCCTCCTGGTTGACGCAGGTGAGCTGGTAGTCGCCCTTGGCCGGCGCGTTGATCACCAGGAACTGCTCCCACACGGCGTCGCCGGCCGACACCGTACGCCGGTCGGGGGTCTTGGCCAGCTTGGCCTCGCCGCTGATCGAGCAGTCGTAGGTGACGGCGGTGTCGCTGGCGAGGTAGACGCCCGGCTTCTCGGCCGGGTCGACCGTCACCGTGACGCTTTCGCCGGACGCGAACGTCTGCTTGGGCACCAGGTCGGTCGCGCCGCCCAGGCCGGTGGCGAACAGCACGCCGCCGGCCGCCAGGCAGGCCACGAACACGCCCCAGACGGCCACCAGCCACCAGCGGCTGGGCTTTATGGCTTTGGAGTCGATTCGTGGTGGAAATTGGGCCTGTTGGCCGTATTGTCCGTACTGAGATGGCGGGCCGAACTGAGCGGGGTCACCGTACTGCGGTGGCCCCTGTCCGAACGGAGGCTGTTGCCCGTACTGGGGTGGTCCCTGCGGCGGCTGTCCCTGTGGGGGCGGTCCGTACTGGGGCGGACCGTAGCCTGGCGGCGGGCCGTACGCCGGGGGCCGGGAATCGTCGGTCATGAGGGCAAGTGTGGGGCCTGTCGCTCACAGGAAGCCAGACAGCAGTTGGGACGCGGTGTTATCGCACCTTGTGGGCGAGAGCCGTACACTTGGCACTCGGGAACACAGAGTGCTAGACACCACGTTCCTGTAAGGGACAGAGGCAGGAGGTGAGCACGTGCTCGACGATCGGAAGCTGGCGGTGCTCCGGGCCATTGTCGAAGACTACGTGTCCACCAACGAACCGGTGGGCTCCAAGGCGCTGGCCGAGCGTCACAATCTGAAGGTCTCCCCGGCGACGGTCAGGAACGACATGGCCGCGCTGGAAGAGGAAGGCTACATCACCCAGCCCCACACCAGCGCGGGCCGCGTGCCGACGGACAAGGGCTATCGCCTGTTCGTCGACCGGCTCTCGCAGGTCAAGCCGTTGTCGGGGGCCGAGCGGCGGGCGATCGAGACGTTCCTCGCCGGCGCGGTCGACCTCGACGACGTCGTCACCCGCACGGTCCGGCTGCTCGCGCAGCTGACCAGGCAGGTGGCGGTCGTGCAATACCCGACGCTCAACCGTTCGACGGTCCGGCACGTCGAGCTCGTCCCGCTGACCGACCGGCGGGTCATGCTCGTGCTGATCACCAACACCGGCCGCGTCGAGCAGCGCGTGGTGGAGCTGCCCGAAGTGGTGGAGGACCACCGCATCGCCAACCTGCGCGCCGTGCTCAACGCCTGCCTCGACGGCTGCGGCCTGAGCAGCGTGCCCGAGCTGGTGGCCGACCTGCCGGAAAGACTCCCGGTCGAAGACCGGCCCGCCGCGGCGACGATCCTCTCCGTGCTGCTCGAGACGCTGGTCGAGCGGCACGACGAGAAGATCGTGTTCGCCGGCGCGGCCAACCTCGCCGGCGCCGACTTCGCCACCGGCCTGCGCGACGTGCTGGAGGCGCTTGAGGAGCACGTCGTCCTCATGCGGCTGCTCGGCGAGACAACCTCAGACACCCCGTCCGCGCTCACCGTGCGCATCGGCTCGGAAAACCCCTACCTGAGGGGCACATCCATCGTCGCGACCGGATACGGTTCTGGCGACAACCAACTGGCCCGGCTCGGCGTTCTGGGGCCGACCAGGATGGACTATCCCGTGACGATGGGCGCCGTACGCGCGGTGGCACGCTACGTCAGCCAGATCCTGGCTGCATCATAAGAGGTCGATAAGTGGCAAACAGCGACTACTACGCCACCCTCGGGGTGCGCCGTGACGCGAGTCAGGACGAGATCAAGAAGGCGTATCGCCGGCTCGCCCGAGAGCTGCACCCTGACGTGAACCCCGATCCTGACACGCAGGAGCGGTTCAAAGAGATCACGCAGGCCTACGAGGTGCTGTCCGACCCGAACAAGCGCCAGATGTACGACCTGGGTGGCGACCCCTTCGGCGGCGGCGCGGGAGCGGGTGCCGGCGCGGGAGGCTTCGGAGCGGGCTTCCCGTTCAGCGACATCATGGACGCCTTCTTCGGCACCGCCACCGGTGCCAGGGGGCCCCGCTCACGTGCCCGCAGGGGCCGCAACGCCACCATCAGGGTCGAGCTCGACCTGCGCGAGACGGCGTTCGGCACGACCCGCGAGCTGGCCGTCGACACGGCCGTGCTGTGCGACATCTGCCACGGCGCCGGCACCGCGCCCGGCACCCACCCCGACACCTGCGACATGTGCAGCGGGCGCGGCGAGATCTCCCAGGTGACGCGGTCCTTCCTGGGCCAGGTCATGACCTCGCGGCCCTGCCCGCAGTGCGGCGGCTTCGGCACCATCATCCGCAACCCCTGCCAGGAGTGCTCCGGCGACGGCCGGGTGCGCACCCGCCGTACGATCAAGGTCCGCATCCCCGCGGGCGTCGAGGACGGCACCCACATCCAGCTCGCCGGCGAGGGCGAGGTCGGCCCGGGCGGCGGCCCGCCCGGCGACCTGTTCCTCGAGATCGTCGAGCGGCCCCACGAGATCTTCGAACGGCGCGGCGACGACCTCCACTGCACCGTCCAGATCCCGATGACGGCCGCCGCGCTCGGCACCGTGCTGACCGTCGAGACCCTCGACGGCGCCGAGGAGATCGACGTCCGGCCCGGCACGCAGTCGGGCCAGGTCATCACCATGTACGGCAGAGGCGTCCAGCGGCTCAACGAGTCCGGCAGGGGCGACCTGCTCATCCACGTCAACGTCGAGACGCCGAGCCGTCTCGACGCGGCTCAGGAAGAGCTGCTGCGCGAGCTGGCCAGGCAGCGAGGTGAGGAGCGCCCGCCTGGCAAGTTCGCACCGGGCCAGCAGGGTTTTTTCTCCCGCCTGCGTGACGCGTTCAACGGCCGGTGACGGCTCCGGTCTTCCTGAGCGCGCACCTCGAAGGGCCCGAGCTGACGCTCGACGGCCCCGAGGGGCGGCACGCGGCCTCCGTACGCCGGTTGCGCGCCGGTGAGCGGGTCGACCTCACCGACGGGGCGGGCGGGGTGGCCGAGTGCGTCGTACGCGAGGCGCTGAAGGACGCGCTGCGGCTCGAGGTGCTGCGCCGCTACGACGTCGAGCCGCCGCGGCCCCGGCTGGTGGTCGTCCAGGGGCTGCCCAAGGGCGACAGGGGCGAGCTGGCGGTCGAGATGATGACCGAGGCCGGCGTCGACGTGATCGTGCCGTGGGCGGCGGCCCGCAGTATCACCCAGTGGAAGGGCGACAAGGTCGCCAAGGCCCTCGGCCGCTGGCGCTCCACCGCGCGCGAGGCGGGCAAGCAGGCCCGCCGCTTCCACCTGCCCGAGGTGACCGACCTCGCCTCCACGGCACGCGTCGAGCGGCTGCTGGCGGAGGCGGCGCTCGGGCTGGTGCTGCACGAGGAGGCCGCCGAGCCGCTGTCGGGCGTGGCGCTGCCGGCGGGCGGCGACGTCGTCATGGTGGTGGGGCCGGAAGGCGGGGTCTCGGAGGAGGAGCTGGAGCGGTTCAGGGCGGCCAAGGCGGAGCCGGTGCTGCTCGGGCCTACGGTGCTGCGCACGTCCACGGCGGGGGTGGCGGCGGCCGCCGTGCTCTTCAGCCGCACGGGCCGCTGGTGAGCCGCTAGGGGGTGCTCTGCGCGTCTTGCCGCGGGGCGAGCTGTCTTGCCCGGCGATGAGCCTCTAGGGCGTGGTCTGCGTGTCCTGCAGGGGGGTCGCCTCGACGGGCGGCGTCTCGGTCATCTCGTCGTCCGGCGGGCACTGCTCCGGCGGGCACGACGGCGGCGCGGACGTCTCGATCATGGTGGGCGACGGTGTCGGCGTCGGCGACGGCGAGAGGGTGGGGCAGTCGGACGGCGGCTCGGCTTCCTCGGCGAGCGCCGAAGGACACGGGGTCGTGGTGGGGGTGGGAGTGGGCGACGGAGACGGCCTGCTGGTCGACTCGGCCTTACGGGTCGGCTTGGGTGAGGTGGGCGACGGCGTGGCCGGGATCACCACCGCGGGCGGCGACTGACGGGGCGGCACGCTGGTCGCGGGCGGATCGATGGACCGGGTGGTCGAGGAGTTGGACGGCACCTTGCTCGTCTCGTCGTCCACGATCCGCACGGGCGCCTGATCGATGATCTGGGAGCGCAGGCCGGGGACGGCGAACACGATCGCGCCCGCCACCAGCACCGCGCTGGCCGCGGCCGCTCCCGCGCGCCACCAGAACAGATTGCGTACGCCCCGCCGCTCGATGCGGGCACGGATGATCTCCAGTCCGTCCGGCGAGGGCACGACCGCGTCCGCCTCCGCGCGGAGCGCACGGCGCAGCAGCTCGCCGTACTCGTCGGGGGGCTGGGTCATGACATTTTCTCCAGGACCGATCGCAAGGCGGCCATGCCACGTGCCGTGTGGCTCTTGACCGCCCCCTTGCTGATGCCCATGGCGTGGGCGATCTCAGCTTCGGACAGATCACCGTAGTAGCGTAGAACCAGAGCCTCTCTCTGTCGGGTCGGAAGGGCACGTAATGCCTCGATCACGGCAGAACGTTCCAGTTCGCCGATCGCGCCGTTCTCGGCGCTCGGCGCGTCGGGCAGACCTTTGGGAGCATACTTCTCGACGACCGCGCGGTGGCGCAGCACCGACCTGGACCGGTTGACGACTGACTGGCGCAGGTAGGCAAGTGCTTTGTCGGGATCACGCAGCCTGCGCCAGGCGCCATGGATGGCGACGAACGCATCCTGCACGACTTCCTCAGCTGTTGCTATGTCGCGCACCAGCAACACAGCGAGACGCACCAATGACCGAAAATGCGCACTGTACAGCGCCGTAACGGCCATGTCGGCATCCCACCCGACCGGCACCGCCCCCATCGACCTGTCGGCCAGAAGGGTTTCGGTGGTCACATCAGTGGGACGCGCGGCCTTCCCAGAGGGTTTACGCTCTTCCGGTTCTGGAGGTTTCCCCGGTTCCTTAGGGTGCATTACCCAGTCGTGTCCTCGCCAGGTGGCGCTCGCCCGACCCTGAATCGTCTTTTCTGCTGAAGTGTCGCACACTCACCCTAACCTTGTGGATCTTCCTGCGCACGACACAGCTGATTACCGATTCGCAACGGACTCACCGACGGCGGCGCCCTCGGTAGGCTGATCGAGTGAGCGATTGCCTCTTCTGCAAAATCGTCGCCAAGGAGATTCCCGCCGAGATCGTTTACGAAACCGGCCGGACCCTGGCGTTCCAGGACATCAACCCGCAGGCGCCGACCCACGTGCTGGTGATCCCCAAGGAACACCACGCCAACGCCGCCGCGCTCGCCGCGGCCGACGACGGGCTCGCCGACGAGGTGCTCAAGACCGCGCACGAGGTCGCCGTGCTCGGCGGCGTCTCCGAGAGCGGCTACCGCGTCGTCTTCAACACCGGTCCAGGCGCCGGTCAGACCGTCTTCCACGTGCACGCCCACGTGCTCGGCGGGCGCGATCTCACCTGGCCGCCCGGCTGACGGCCTGGGCAGGCCGGGCGCAGTGATCGGCGCGGTGATCGGCGCGGTGATCGGCGCGGTGATCGGCGCGGTGATATTGACGCGAGCAATCGGCCTGGCCCCGGATACGATGGGCGGAGAAGAACTCCGAAAGAGACCGGGAGGCATCAGGCCGCTGGCCTGCCCATGTCTGAACTACACGAATCCCGACGCACAGCACCTCCCTCGCGGACTCAAGCGAAGGTGCTGATACCGGACGAATACCCGATGGTCAGCCTCCTGGGCTCCCGCGACGAGCTGCTACGCGTCATCGAGGGCGCCTTCCGGGCCGACATCCACGTACGCGGCAACGAGATCACCGTCACCGGCAGCCCCGACGAGAGCGGCACCGTCGTGCGCCTCTTCGAAGAGCTCGTCGAAGTCCTGCGCAGCGGCGGAGAGCTCACCCCCGACGCGGTCGAGCGCAGCATCGCCATGCTCCGCATGACCTCCGACCGGCCCGCCGAGGTGCTCTCGCTCGACATCCTGTCCTCGCGCGGCCGCACCATCCGCCCCAAGACCGTCAACCAGAAGCGCTATGTCGACGCCATCGACGACCACACCATCGTCTTCGGCATCGGCCCCGCCGGCACCGGCAAGACCTACCTCGCCATGGCCAAGGCGGTGCGCGCGCTGCAGGAGAAGCGGGTCAACCGCATCATCCTGACCCGGCCGGCGGTCGAGGCGGGCGAGCGCCTGGGCTTCCTGCCCGGCACGCTCTACGAGAAGATCGACCCCTACCTGCGCCCGCTCTACGACGCGCTGCACGACATGGTCGACCCCGACTCCATCCCCAAGCTGATGGCGGCGGGCACGATCGAGGTCGCGCCGCTGGCCTACATGCGCGGCCGGGCCCAGCCGGTGGACAGCCAGGTGCTGACCCCCGACGGCTGGCGGGCGATCGGCGAGCTGGAGGTCGGCGACCTCGTCGTCGGCTCCGACGGCGAGCCGACTCCCGTGCTGGGGGTCTATCCGCAGGGCGAGAAGACGATCTACCGGCTGTCCAGCGACGACGGCGCCTCCGTGCTCGCCAGCGAAGACCACCTGTGGACCGTCCGCGACGGCGCGGGTGAGCCGTGGCGGGTGCTGGAGACCAAGCAGCTGCTCGGCGAGCGCCGGTGGGAGCTGCCGATGCTCACCGCGCCGGTCCGCTTCCCCGAGCGTGCGGTGCCGATGGATCCGTACGCGCTGGGCCAGCTCCTCGGTGACGGCCGGGACGTCGAGCCGTGCACGAGCGGCCACCACCCGGCAGGGCGCTCCGGCGGCACCATGACGCTCACCCATCCGCTCGCCGAGCTGGGCCTGGCGGGCCGCACGGCGGCCACGACGTTCGTGCCCGAGGTCTATCTCCGCAACACGCCGGAGATCAGGCTCGCGCTGCTCCAGGGCCTGCTCGACGCGGCCGGGACGGTCACCGAGGACGGCCCGCGCTTCAGCACCGGCTCCGAGCGGCTCCGCGACGACGTGATCGCCCTCGTGCGGTCGCTCGGCGGCGTGGCCTACGCGAGCCGGGAGGAGGCGTACGTCCTCGACATCCGCCTGCCCGGAACGAGGCCCGCGCGGCACATCGCGCGCATCGAGCCGGCCGGCACCGCCGAGTGCGTGTGCATCCAGGTGGCGGCCGAGGACTCCCTCTACGTCACCGAGGGCCACCTCCTCACCCACAACACGCTCAACGACGCCTTCATCATCCTCGACGAGGCGCAAAACTCCTCGGCCGAGCAGATGAAGATGTTCCTGACCAGGCTCGGGTTCAACTCGAAGATCGTGGTCACCGGTGACGTCACGCAGGTCGACCTGCCCTCGGGCACGGTCAGCGGGCTGCGGGTGGTGCAGGAGATCCTCGAGGGCATCCCCGACATCCACTTCGCCCGGCTGACCAGCTCCGACGTGGTGCGGCACAAGCTCGTCAGCGACATCGTCGACGCCTACGGGCGCTACGACGCCACGCAGGCGGCCCAGGAGCCGAAGGCGATCCAGCAGCGAGGGAAGCGGCGGCCGTGAGCATCGAGATCAACAACGAGTCGGGCGTCGGGGTCGACGAGGAGAGCATCGTCGCCCTGGCCGCCCACGTGCTCGGCGAGATGGGCATCAACCCGCTCGCCGAGCTGTCCATCGTGGTCGTCGACGAGGACGCCATGGCGGAGCTGCACGAGAAGTGGATGGGCGAGCCGGGCCCGACCGACGTGCTGGCCTTCCCGATGGACGAGCTGCGGCCCGGAGGCGGCGCGCGCGGCGAGTCCGAGGGGCCGGTCGACCCGGCGCTGCTGGGCGACGTCGTGCTGTGCCCGCAGGTGGCGGCCAGACAGGCGAAGGAGGCCGGGCACAGCACGGCCGACGAGCTCGAGCTGCTGTGCACCCATGGCATCCTGCATCTGCTCGGCTACGATCATGCCGAGCCGGAGGAGCACAAGGAGATGTTCGGACTGCAGTCCCGGCTCCTCGAGTCGTGGCAGGAGGTGCGCAACCCGCGGTGAACGCCTGGTTGCTGTCGGCCATC
Organism: Nonomuraea sp. NPDC049504; assembly: GCF_040676845.1. Classification (NCBI taxonomy): domain Bacteria; kingdom Bacillati; phylum Actinomycetota; class Actinomycetes; order Streptosporangiales; family Streptosporangiaceae; genus Nonomuraea; species Nonomuraea sp. NPDC049504. Next base: position 127,393 of record NZ_JBFAPT010000020.1, on the reverse strand, counting down.
GCGCTCGTCGTCGTCGGTGGCCTGATCGCCAGTGCGGAAACGGCGCTGACACGCATCTCCCGGGTGCGTGCCGACGAATACGTCCGTGAGGCGCGGCGCGGTGCCGCGCGGTTGCAGACGATCGTGACCGATCCGCCGCGCTACCTGAACCTGCTGCTACTGCTGCGGCTGAGCTGCGAGCTGGTCGCGACGGTGATCGCGACGCTGCTCTTCATCGACCTGCTCGACGACCAGGGCTGGGCCTACTTCTGGGCCGCGGCCGTGATGATCGTGATCAGCTACGTCGTGGTCGGCGTCATGCCGCGCACGCTGGGCCGCCAGCACGCCGAGCCGGTCGCGCTGGCCAGCGCGCCGATCGTGTACGGCCTGACCCGCATCTTCGGCCCGCTGCCCAAGCTGCTCATCCTGCTGGGCAACGCGCTGACGCCCGGCAAGGGGTTCCGCGACGGCCCGTTCACCTCGGAGGCCGAGCTGCGTGACCTGGTCGACCTGGCCGAGGAGCGCCGGGTGATCGAGCCGGACGAGCGCGAGATGATCCACTCGGTGTTCGAGCTGGGCGACACGCTCGTCCGCGAGGTCATGGTGCCCCGCACCGACATGGTCTACATCGAGCGGTCCAAGACCATCAGCCAGGCGCTGTCGCTGGCGCTGCGCAGCGGGTTCTCCCGCATCCCCGTGGTGGGCGAGAACGAGGACGACGTCATCGGCATCGCCTACCTCAAGGACATCGCCCGCAAGATCCACGAGTCGGGCGAGGGCGGGGGCAAGGAGACGATCGAGTCGATCCTGCGGCCGGCCGCGTACGTGCCGGAGAGCAAGCCCATCGACCAGCTCATGCGGGAGATGCAGGCCCGCCAGATCCACATCGCGATCGTCATCGACGAGTACGGCGGCACCGCCGGGCTGGTCACGATCGAGGACGTCCTGGAGGAGATCGTCGGGGAGATCACCGACGAGTACGACCAGGAGGCCCCCCGCGTCGAGCCCATGGACGACGGCGGCATGCGGGTCACCGCCCGCATGCCGGTCGACGAGCTGGGCGAGCTGTTCGACACCGAGATCGAGGTCGACGACGTCGAGACCGTGGGCGGGCTGCTGGCCCACGCGCTGGGCCGGGTGCCGATCGCCGGTTCGCACGCGGAGGTGGCCGGGCTGTCGCTGACGGCGGAGAGCCTGGCCGGGCGGCGTAACCGCATCAGCACGGTGGTGGTGCGGCGGGTGGCGCCGCCGCCGGACGAGGTCGTCCCCGCCACCGCCGAGCGCGAGCGGTCCAACGGACGGGAGTGAGCGGGCGCGAGGGCCGGCGGTGAGCGTGCACGAGGACCGGCGGTGAGCGGGCGCGAAGGTCGGCGGTGAGCGGGCGCGCGGGCCGGGGAGTGAGCGGGCAAGACAGCGGCGAATGCGGACGAAACGGCAAGCGTTCTACAAGTCAACTGCAAGCCGCCTCCGGCACTCTCAAATCACGACATCCAGTGCGGTGGGTGTCTACAGGGGAATCGTCCGAAGGCCGGGTGGGGTTCGCGGCCTGACGACGATCCCGGGGGGACGACGGCGTCACGATCCTGGTCGCGACGCTGGTCGGCGTAAAGGGTGTTCTCGTCCTGATCAGGGCGGGGGCACCCTTTTTGCGTATTGGTGGTCACTCCGGTGGATTGCCGCATTCCTCGTGCGGGGAAGCCACCGATCAAGGGGGGACCATGAAACGAAGACCAGGGATCGGCGCCTGCGCGCTGCTGACCTGCCTCCTGGCGGGTTGCGGCGGCGGTGGAGCCGAGAGCTTCCTCGACGCACAGGCCATGGCGCAACTGCGCGAGGTGGTCAGCAAGGAGCAGCCACGCCTGCCCGACGGCTTCACGATCAGGCCGGAGCAGGCCTGGCGGATGCCGTTCGGGCAGGCGGACAGGAACTGCCGGGCCGTGCTGGAACCGGCCGGCGGGCAGGCGCCCGGGCAGGCGCTGACCGCGCAGGCCGCGGTCAGCTACCTCGGCGACGGGCTGGGTGAGCAGGCCGGGGTCGGCCTCGCCAGGTACGCCAACCAGGAAGCGGAAGAGCACCTCGACGCCCTGTCGCAGGCGATGCGCAACTGCCGCGAAGTGCACACGTCCAGCGGCACCGACATGCTGCTGCACGAGCTGCCCATCGAGCAGGCGGTGCAGCAGGCGGCCGACGACGCCGTGGGCGCGCGGTTCAGCGGGCGGCTCAACGGCTACCCGTACGCGCTGGACGTCGTGCTCGCCCGCGTCGGTGACACGCTGGTGTCGGTGGTGCACACCGGGATGAACGACGTGGACACCGAGCGTACGCGTAAGGTCGTCGAGGCGGCGATCTCCATGGTCAACGCCTAACCTAGAGCGCGTGACACTCGATCCCGAAGACAGCAAGATCATCACGTTGGCCCGCGCCGCCAGGGCGCGCAACGGCTCCGCCGAGGGCGCGGCCGTGCGCGACGAGACGGGCCGCACCTACTCGGCGACGAACGTGGCCCTGTCCGCGCTCACGCTCTCAGCCGTGCAGGTGGCGGTGGCCATGGCCGTCTCCAGCGGCGCGCGCTCGCTCGAAGCGGTGGCGCTGGTGAGCGAGGGCGACCCGAGCCCCGCCGACGAGGCGGTGGCGGCCGAGCTGGGTGCGGGCAAGCTGCTGCTGGCCGGTCCCGACGGCACCCTGCGAGGCTGACGTGCCCATGTCGCCGTTCTTGGCGAGGTTGCGGGAGAAGGTCGGCACGGATCTGCTCATGCTGCCGTCGGTCACCGGGTTCGTGTTCGACGACGCCGGCCGCATGCTGCTGGCCCGCCACGGCGACGTGGGGCTGTGGGCGGCGCCCGGCGGCGGCGTCGATCCCGACGAGCGGCCCGAGGCGGCCGTGCTGCGGGAGCTGCGCGAGGAGCTGGGCGTCGAGATCGAGGTGCTCGGGCTGGTCGGCGTCTACGGCGGGCCCGAGTTCCGTACGGTCTATCCCAACGGGCACGAGGTCGGCTACGTCATCACTGGCTACGGCTGCCGGCTCGCGCCCGGATCCCCCGCGCCGCGGCCCGACGGCGTCGAGATCAACGACTGCCGCTGGGTGGCCGAAGAGGAGCTGAGCGGCCTCGACACCACCGCCTGGACACCCGGCGTGCTGCCGCTCGCCTACGCCTGGTGGCGTGAACACGCCGGTTGATGGGCCACAATGCACTGTGTGACTTCGCCAGACAACCATCGCGCCGGATTCGCCTGCTTCGTGGGGAGGCCGAACGTCGGCAAGTCCACGCTGATGAACGCCCTGGTCGGCACCAAAGTGGCGATCACCTCGTCCAAGCCGCAGACCACCAGGCGCGTCATCAGGGGCATCGTGCACCGGCCCGACGCCCAGCTCATCATCGTCGACACCCCCGGCCTCCACCGCCCCCGCACGCTGCTCGGCGAGCGGCTCGACAGCCTCGTGCTGTCCACGCTGACCGAGGTCGACGTGATCGGGTTCTGCGTGCCGGCCAACGAGCCCATCGGCAAGGGCGACCGGTTCATCGCCGACAAGCTGTCGGCCGTGAAGAAGACGCCCGTCATCGCGGTGGTCACCAAGTGCGACCTGGCGAGCAAGGAGCAGATCGCCCAGCAGCTGCTCGCGGTGTCGCAGATCGCGGAGTTCGCGGCGATCGTGCCCGTCTCGGCCGAGTCGGGCGACCAGCTCGACGTCGTCGCCGACGTGCTGATCGAGCACCTGCCCGAGTCGCCGCCGCTCTACGAGGGCGGCCAGCTCACCGACGAGCCCGAGCAGGTGCTGGTCGGTGAGCTGATCAGGGAGGCGGCGCTGGAGGGCGTACGCGACGAGCTGCCCCACTCCATCGCCGTGGTCGTCGACGAGATGCTGCCCAGGGAGGGGCGCGACGACCTGCTCGACATCTACGCCCACATGTTCGTCGAACGGCCCTCACAGAAGGCCATCGTCATCGGGCACAAGGGCGAGCGGCTGCGCGAGGTCGGCACCAAGGCCCGCAAGCAGATCGAGGCGCTGCTAGGCACCCGCGTCTATCTCGACCTGCGCATCAGCGTGGCCAAAGACTGGCAGCGCGACCCCAAGCAGCTGCGCCGGCTCGGCTTCTACGACTGATACTCGCGCGCGGGGCGGTCAGCGGCGCACCAGCGCGAGCACCGACAGCAGCACCACCGCGACTGCGCAGGCCAGCGCGGCGAACCAGCCCGACCTGATCACCGGCTCGATCGACAGCAGGTCGCCGAGGTGGATGGAGACGCGGTCGCGCAGGCCGCCGTCGCCCATCACGAACGTCACCAGCACGAACACCGCCACGCTCCCCGGCACGATCGCCACCGCGGCCAGGCGGGGGCGGGCGAGCAGGCCCGCCACGCCGCAGCCCACCGCGGTCAGGCCGGCCAGCAGGGTGTAGACGCCGAGCGGGTCGTCGATGCCGCGCACGTCGCTGGCCACACCGGCGCCGAACAGGCTGCTGGTCGCCTGAAGGCCGGCCCACGGCAGGACCGCGCAGCACGCCAGCAGGGCTCCGGCCGCCAGCACCGCGAACGCGGGGCCGCGACCGAGGCGGGAACGGGTGGGCGCGGGCTTGAGGTCTTCGGCCACACGATCAGCGTAAGCCGGGGAAGGCCGCCTCACCACCGTACGCAACGGAGTCGTCACCGTGGCGCGGCAGGAGCGCGAGCCGATCACCTGGCAGCGGTCCGGTCACCTGGCAGCGGTCCGGTCATCCGGCGTCCGTCCGGGGGTGGGTGCGGTCACGGGGTGGCGGGTGGAGGGCTTGGCGTTCGCCCCACTCCAGGCGGGTGCGGAGCTGGACGGCGTCGTCGGCCAATGCCGACACCAGGGTGCCGGGGGCGGCCAGGGGGAGGACGGCGATGCCCTCGGCCACCGCCGCCGCCGGGGCCTGGGCGGTCATGAACGTCGTACCGACGCAGCGGGCGTTGCCGTACACGGCGGGGGAGCCGTCGACGGTCGGGTCGCCGACCGTGAACTCCTGCCTGAGCAGCGGCACGCCGTCGCGGGTGGCGTCGAAGCGGGCATGGCAGCGGCCGGACGGCTCTCCGTGACGGCCGAAGACGATCTCCTCGCGCCACAGCACCGTCGCGTCCTCCTCCAGGGTGAGGCGTACGTGGAGGCGGTGATCGCTGCGTGCGGCCAGGACGGTCGGCTCGGGGACGAACCTGAGCGTCGCTCCCGCACCGACGTGCGCGGTGACCACCATCGTGGACGGCCCATCACCGGGCAGCACGAGAGTGGCGGCCACCGACCCCAACTCCAGCGTCGTGCCGGGCGCGACCCGCAGGTCCAATCGCAGCCGATCACCGCCGAGCGGCCCGGCCGCGGTGGACACCAGATGCACGGTGTGCGGCCCCGTCTGCCGCAACGTGAGCGGCGGCGCGGAAGCCAACCGCCGCATCACCGTACGCCCCCCACCCCCGGCGGCGGTCTCCACCACCGCCACCGCCCGCATCCCCCGCGCCCCGGTGGCGGCCACCGTCCGCGTGTCCCGCGCGCCGCTCTCCACCCCGGTCCCCACCTGCTCCTCCCTCGCCCCCGCCCCATGCGTGGGCAGGCGCTCAGCGGCCGTCTGCGCGGAGCGCGTGGTCTCGGTGGAGGCGGGTGATGTGGCGGTGGGGCCGGTGGTGCGGGGAGCCTCAGGGACGGGTTCGGCCGGCGGGGCGGGGCGCGAGGGGGCTTCGGGTCCGGCCGATGGGGGTGACGATGAGGTGGCTGGCCGGGTGGCCGGCAAGGTGGGGGCGGGGAGGGGGTTCATGAGACGGGGGTGGCGTGGGAGTGGGACCAGGCGCGGACCTCGTCCCTGACCCAGTCGGCGACCGTGTCGGCCGTCGGGTCCTGGCGGATCGAGGTGAACAGCACCGGCCGCTCCCCGCGTACGGCCGCCGCGTCCCGCGCCATGACGCCGAGGTCGGCGCCCACCATCGGCGCGAGGTCCGTCTTGTTGACGACCAGGAGGTCGGCCGTCGTGACGCCGGGACCGCCCTTGCGCGGGACCTTGTCACCGCCCGACACGTCGAGGACGAAGATCTGCCGGTCGGCCAGCCCGCGGCTGAAGGTGGCGGTGAGGTTGTCGCCGCCGCTCTCCACGATCACCAGGTCGAGCGGCCCGAAGCGGTATTCGAGGGTCTCGACGGCGTCGAGGTTGGCGGCGATGTCGTCGCGGATCGCCGTGTGCGGGCAGCAGCCGGTCTCGACGGCCAGGATGCGCTCCTCGTCGAGGACGCCGGCGCGGCGCAGGAAGTCGGCGTCCTCGGTGGTGTAGATGTCGTTGGTCACCACGCCCAACGACAGGGACGGGCCGAGCGTCCGGCACAGGGCCGCGACCAGGGCCGTCTTGCCGCTGCCCACCGGCCCGCCCACGCCGAGGCGCAGCGCGCGGCCGCGGCCGTCGGGCGTGTGGTGGTGGTCGTCGTGGTTGGCTCCCATGGTGGGGTCCTTTCCTAGGAGACGAAGAGCCTGACCTCGGCCTGAGCGTGCTGCTCGGCGAGGAGGTCGAGGGCGGGTGCGGAGTGCGCGGGCAACGAGTCCCACCCGGCGGTGGTGCCGGCGCGGGCGGCGATCGCGGACAGGTCGGGGGTGAGGCCGGCGAGCAGGGCGTGCACGGCGACGGGGTCGAGGCCGAGCAGGCGTACGGCGGCGGTGGCGGGCCCGGTGATCGCGTGGTAGGCGGCCGCCAGCGCGGCCTCCTCGGAGGTGGCGCCGGCGACGTGGGCCGCCGCGCCGAGGGCGATGGGGTGGTGCGGATCGCGTACGGCCCGTCCCAGCTCCTCCAGCACGGACGACGGCCACACCCGGCGGGCGACCCGCAGCAGCAGCCTGCCCTGGGTGCGGGAGGCGTCGCGCTGGGCGGGGGACGAGGTCCTGGCGTCCACCTCGGCGTTCAGCTCCGCCCATCGCCGCGCGCCAGGGGCGGCGGCGTGGGTGCGGGCGGCGGCCGTCAGCCCGGCGGCGACCGCGCCTGCGGTGTGCAGGCGCCCGCGCAGGAACGCGGCCAGCGACGGCGCGTCGTGCACCGAGCCCGCCGCGACGGCGCGCTCGACGCCGCCCGAGTGGGCGTGGCCGCCCGCGGGGAGCCTGGAGTCGGTGAGGAGCAGCAGGGACGGGTTCATCAGAAGAGGAAGTAGCGCTGGGCCATGGGCAGGGACGTGGCGGGGGCGGGCTCGATCAGCTCTCCGTCGATGCGGACCTCGAAGGTGTCGGGGGCGACGTCGATCCGGGGGAGCGCGTCGTTGAGCGGCATGGCGGCCTTGCCGCGCCGGCGTACGTCGGCCGTGGGCGCGAGCCTGCGGCGGACGTCGAGCCGGTCGGCGAGGCCGGACTCCAGGGCGAGCGGGGCGACGAAGTGCAGGGAGGTCGCGGCGGCGGTGACGGGGGAGGCGCCGAACATGGGGCGCGGCAGCACCGGCTGGGGCGTGGGGATGGAGGCGTTGGCGTCGCCCATCTGCGCCCAGGCGACGACGCCGCCCTTGAGCACGAGGTCGGGCTTGACCCCGAAGAAGGCCGGGTCCCACAGGACGAGGTCGGCGAGCTTGCCGCGCTCGACGGAGCCCAGCTCGCCGTCGAGGCCGTGGGCGACGGCGGGGCAGATGGTGTATTTGGCGATGTAGCGGCGGGCCCGCAGGTTGTCGGCCGGGCCGTCGCCGAGCTGCCCCCGGCGGGCCTTCATGACGTGGGCGGTCTGCCAGGTACGGATGATCGTCTCGCCGATGCGTCCCATGGCCTGGGAGTCGGAGCCGATCATGGAGATGGCCCCGAGGTCGTGCAGCACGTCCTCGGCCGCCATCGTGCCGGGCCTGATGCGGGACTCGGCGAAGGCGAGGTCCTCGGGGATGGCCGGGTTGAGATGGTGGCAGACCATCAGCATGTCGAGGTGCTCGTCGAGGGTGTTGACGGTGTGGGGCCTCGTGGGGTTGGTGGAGGAGGGCAGCACGTTGGCGTAGGAGGCGGCACGGATGATGTCGGGCGCGTGCCCGCCGCCGGCCCCTTCGGTGTGGTACGCGTGAATCGTCCGGTCACCGATGGCCTTGAGCGTCGATTCGAGGAAGCCGGCCTCGTTCAGCGTGTCGGTGTGGATCGTGACCTGCACGCCGGAGGCGTCGGCCACGCTCAGGCAGGCGTCGATGGCGGCCGGGGTGGTGCCCCAGTCCTCGTGCAGCTTGAAGCCGGAGGCGCCGGCCCTGAGCTGCTCGACCAGCCCCTCGGTGCTGACCGTGTTGCCCTTGCCGAGGAGGGCGAAGTTGAGCGGGTAGGCGTCGAGGGACTCGAGCATGCGGCCGAGGTACCAGGTGCCGGTGACGGTGGTGGCCTTGGTGCCCTCGACGGGTCCGGTGCCGCCCCCGACGATCGTCGTGACACCGGACCCGATGGCCTCGTCGAGGAGTTGCGGGCAGATGAGGTGGACGTGAGAGTCGACGGCCCCGGCGGTGAGGATCTTGCCGTTGCCGGCCAGCACTTCGGTGGACGGGCCGATGACGATGTCGACGCCGTCCATCGTGTCGGGGTTGCCGGCCTTGCCGACGGCGGCGATGCGGCCGTCGCGGACGCCGACGTCGGCCTTGATCACGCCCCAGTGGTCGAGGATGACCGCGCCGGTGATGACGAGGTCGGCGGCGCCGTCGGCGCGGGTGGTCCTGGCCTGGCCCATGGACTCGCGGATGACCTTGCCGCCGCCGAAGACGGCTTCGTCGCCGGCGCCGGCCGCGCCCATGGACAGGTCGTCGGTGACCTCGATGAACAGGTCGGTGTCGGCCAGCCGGACGCGGTCGCCGGTGGTGGGGCCGTAGAGGGCGGCGTACCGCTCGCGGGACAGCTCAGTCATCGAGCGGCCCCGCCCACTCGGGCCGCAGCCCGGGGACGACCCGGTGCCCGGCCAGCGGCACGAGCGTCACGTCGCGCTCGACGCCGGGCTCGAACCTGACGGCGGTGCCGGCGGGCACGTCGAGCCGCATGCCCCTGGCCGCGGCCCGGTCGAAGTCGAGGCCGGGGTTGGCGGCGGCGAAGTGGTAGTGGGAGCCCACCTGGACGGGCCGGTCGGCGGTGTTGACCACGCGGATCGTCACCCGCTCGCGCCCAGGGTTGAGCGGGATCGCGCCTTCGGGGTGGACGTACTCGCCGGGGATCACGGGATCGGCCTGTGGACGGTGACGAGCTTCGTGCCGTCGGGGAACGTGGCCTCGATCTGCACGCTCTCCAGCATCTCCGGCACGCCCTCCATGACGTCGGCGCGGCCGAGCACCGACCGGCCCGCCTCCATCAGGTCGGCCACGCTGCGCCCGTCTCTGGCGCCTTCCATGAGGAACGAGGCGATGACGGCGGTAGCCTCGGGATGGTTGAGCCGCAGGCCTCTGGCCCGCCGCTCACGCGCCACCCCGGCGGCGACATGGATGAGCAGCCGCTCCTGCTCGTGTGAGGTAAGCCGCATGGCCGGACCATAGGAACCGGCCGTTTCCGCCCTGTTGCCGGTCGATGTCGTGTTGGTTTCGTGCCCTGGCGAGCACTGACATGACGCGCTATGTGCGCTTGTGAAGACTCGGCAATCGCCAATTAACCTTCGAGATCTAAAGGCGAAATGTCGCGGAGTCACCTTTCTCGCAGTACCGGTCGGCAGGAAGGAACGGCTGTGCGCATCTCCCGCCCGATTGCCCGCGCGCTCGTCCCCGCGCTCCTCGTCACAACCTTAGCGGCGTGCGGATCGGACGCCGGACCCGCCGCCTCGTCCAACGAGATCAAGGTCGGTCTCCTGCACTCGCTGAGCGGCACGATGGCGATCAGCGAGGTCACCGTCCGCGACGCCGAACTGCTCGCCATCGACGAGATCAACAAGGCCGGCGGCGTGCTCGGCAAGAAACTCGTCCCCGTCGTCGAGGACGGCGCCTCCGACTGGCCGACCTTCGCCGAGAAGGCGACGAAACTGGTCAGGCAGGACAAGGTGGCCACCGTGTTCGGCGGCTGGACGTCGGCGAGCAGGAAGGCGATGCTGCCGGTCTTCGAGCGGTACAAGGCGCTGCTGTGGTATCCGGTGCAGTACGAAGGGCTGGAGAGCTCGCCGTACATCTTCTACACCGGCGCCACCACCAACCAGCAGATCATCCCCGGCCTCGACTACCTGAAGGAGCAGGGCAAGAAGAAGCTGTTCCTGGTGGGCAGCGACTACGTCTTCCCGCGTACGGCCAACAAGATCATCAAGGCGTACGCCGCCGCGAACGGCATGGAGATCCTCGGCGAGGAGTACACCCCGCTCGGCCACACCGAATACTCCACACTGACCAACAAGGTCGTCCAGGCCAAGCCCGACGCCGTGTTCAACACGCTCAACGGCGACAGCAACGTGGCCTTCTTCAAGCAGCTCAAGAGCGCGGGAGTCAGCGCGGAGACCATGCCGGTGCTGTCGGTGAGCGTCGCCGAGGAGGAGGTCACCGGCATCGGCGTGGACAACATCGCCGGCCACCCCGTCGCCTGGAACTACTACCAGACCACCGACACCGCGGCCAACGAGGCGTTCGTCAAGGCGTACAAGGCGAAGTACGGCCAGAACAAGGTCACCTCCGACCCGATGGAGGCCGGCTACAACGCCGTCTACCTGTGGGCCGAGGCCGTCAAGAAGGCCGGCACGACCGAGGTGGAGGCGGTCAAGAAGGCCGCGCCCGGCATCGCGCTCGAACGCCCCGAGGGCCTGGTCACCATCGACGGCGAGAACCAGCACATGTACAAGACCGCCCGCATCGGCATCATCCAGCCCGACGGCCTGATCAAGCAGGTGTGGGACTCGGGCGAGCCGATCAAGCCCGACCCGTACCTCAAGGGCTACCCGTGGGCGGGCGGCCTGGCGGCGGGTCAGTGATGTCGGCCTTCGTCAACCAGCTTCCCATCGGGCTGTCCATCGGGGCGGTGCTGCTGCTGATCGCGCTCGGCCTGACGTTCACGTTCGGGCAGATGGGCGTGATCAACATGGCGCACGGCGAGTTCATCATGGCCGGGGCCTACACCGCGTTCCTGCTGCAGGACCTCGTGCTCGCGCTGCCGGTCGCGTTCCTGGTGGCCGGGGTGATGGGGCTGATCCTGGAGCGGGCCGCGATCCGCCACTTCTACGGCAGGCCGCTGGACACGCTGCTGCTCACCTGGGGCGTCAGCCTGGTGCTGCAGCAGCTCGCCCGCGACCTGTTCGGCGCGCCCAACGTGCAGGTGCCCGCCCCCTCGTGGCTGGCGGGCGGGGTCGGCATCCTGCCCTACAACCGGCTGTTCATCATGGCGCTGGCGGTGGCCGGCGTGGTGGGGGTCTGGGCGTACCTCACGCGCACCGGCCTGGGCCGCAGGACCCAGGCCGTGGTGCAGAACCGGCAGCTCGCCGCCACCAGCGGCATCGACACCGGCCGGGTGGACATGCTGACGTTCTTCGTCGGCTCCGGCCTGGCCGGGGTGGCCGGGGTGGCGCTGACGCTCATCGGGCCGGTCGGGCCGGCGCTCGGCACGTACTACATCGTCGACGCCTTCCTCGTCGTCGTGGCCGGCGGGCTCGGGCAGCTGCGCGGCGCGGTGCTGGCCGCCGCCGGCCTGGGGCTGCTGAACTCCTACGCCGAGTTCTGGTCGGACGCCTCGCTGGCCAAGGTCATCGTGTTCGCCGTCATCATCGCCTTCCTGCAGATCAGGCCGCAGGGGATGTTCGTGCTCAGGTCGAGGGTGCTGACGTGATCAAGCGCAACCTTCCTTTCGCGACCATCGCGGTGATCGCGCTGATCGCCGCGCCGCTGCTGCTTGAGCCGTTCCGGCTCGGACTGCTCGCCAAGTACCTGTGCTACGCGATCGTCGCGCTCGGCATCGGGCTCGCCTGGGGGCGGGGCGGCATGCTCACCCTCGGGCAGGGCGTCTTCTTCGGGCTCGGCGGCTACTCCATGGCGATGTACCTCAAGCTCCACGAGGCCGGGCCGGGCGGGCTGCCCGACTTCATGGTGTGGAGCGGGGTGGAGGAGCTGCCCGCGCTGTGGGCGCCGTTCGCCAACCCGGTCTTCGCGGTGGCGATGGCGGTCCTGGGGCCCGCGGCGCTCGCGGTGCTGCTCGGCACGCTGGTCTTCCGCCAGCGCGTACGCGGTGCGTACTTCGCGATCCTCACCCAGGCGCTGGCGGCCGCCATGGTCATCCTGCTGGTCGGGCAGCAGGGCCTGACCGGCGGCACCAACGGCATGACGAACTTCTTCGAGCTGTTCGGCCAGGACCTCGCCGACGACTCCACCCAGCGCGGCCTCTACCTGGTCGTCGCGGGCGTGCTCGGCGTGCTCTACCTGGCCACCAGGCAACTGGTGAACAGCCGGTACGGCCGGCTGCTCGTCGCCGTACGCGACGGCGAGGACAGGGTGCGCTTCCTCGGCTACGACCCGGCCCTGGTCAAGACCGTCACCTTCGCTCTCTCAGCGGGCATGGCGGGGCTCGCGGGCGCCCTTTTCGTCCCCGTCGTCGGCATCATCTCGCCGGCCCTGCTCGGCGTCGTGCCGTCACTGGAGCTGGTCGTCGCGGTGGCCGTGGGCGGACGGCACGCGCTGGCCGGAGCCGTGCTCGGCGCGGTCGTCATGGGTTATGCCAAGACCGCCTTCAGCGAGCAGTTCGCCGACGGCTGGCTCTACCTGCAGGGAGCGCTCTTCATCCTGGTCATGACGCTGGCCCCGAGAGGGATCGTGGGCCTGGCAGGGAGGCTGCGACGTGCTCGAACTACGTGACGTCCAGGTCGTGTTCGACGGGTTCCGCGCACTCGACGGCGTGGACCTGACCGTGCCCGAGGGCGAGCTGCGCTTCCTCATCGGGCCCAACGGGGCGGGCAAGACCACGCTCATCGACGTGATTACGGGGCTGACCAGGCCGGCGGCCGGCACCGTCCGCTTCGGCGGCCAGAACCTCGTCGGCAGGAAGGAGCACCAGATCGTCCGGATGGGCGTCGGCCGCACGTTCCAGACCTCGGTGGTGTTCGAGGCGCTCACCGTGCTGGAGAACCTCGACCTCGCCGCCACCTTCCGCAAGCCGCTGTGGACGCTCGCGCGCAGGCGCGACGGCGTGTCGGAGGCCGTGCAGGAGGCGCTGGCCAGGACGGGTCTCGAAGAGCTCGCCGGACGTTCAGCCGGCGTTCTCTCGCACGGCCAGCGCCAGTGGCTCGAGATCGGCATGCTGCTGGCGCAGCGGCCCCGGCTGCTGCTCCTGGACGAGCCGGTCGCCGGCATGTCCAAGGACGAACGCGAACGCACCGGCGAGCTGCTCACCCAGATCGCCGACGACCACACGGTGATCGTGGTCGAGCACGACATGGAGTTCCTGCGGCGGCACGCCTCGACGGTGACCGTGCTGCACGAGGGCAAGGTGCTCGTGGAGGGATCGGTCGAGCAGGTCAGCGCCGACCCCCGCGTGCAGGAGGTCTACCTGGGGAGGAGGACAGGGGATGCTGTCGGTAACCGGCCTTGAGTCCGGCTACGGGCGGGCCCGCGTGCTGTTCGGGGTCTCGGTGGAGGTCGGGCCGGGGCAGCTCGTGTGCGTCATGGGACGTAACGGCGTGGGCAAGACCACGCTGCTCAACACCGTCATGGGGGTGCTGCCCGCGACGGCGGGCACGGTGACGTTCGACGGCCGCGACGTCACGAGGCTCAAGCCGCACGAGCGGGTGCGCCTCGGCATGGGGTACGTCCCCCAGGGCCACCAGTGCTTCCCGCAGCTGTCGGTGCTGGGCAACCTGCTGGTCACCGTCGAGGCCGCCAAGCAGCCCAGGTCGGCCGTGGACGAGGCGCTCGATCTCTTCCCCGCGCTGCGCCCGCTGCTCAAGCGCAGCGCCGGGCACCTGTCGGGCGGTCAGCAGCAGCAGCTCGCGATGGCCCGCGCGCTGGTGACCAGGCCACGCATGCTCATCCTGGACGAGCCGACCGAGGGCATCCAGCCGTCGATCATCCTGGAGATCGAGGCGGCCATCGAGCGGCTGCACGCGGCGGGGCTGGCGGTGCTGCTGGTCGAGCAGTATCTGGACATCGCGCTGCGGCTGGCCGACACGTTCGTGATCCTCGACGCGGGGCACGTCGTGCGCACCGGCACGGCCGAGGAGTTGCACAGGGAGGACGTCCAGCGCCTCCTGGCCGTCTGACCTCGCCGCCCACGGCGGCGAGGCGCGGCGATCAGCGGGGCGAGGCGCGGGCCAGGAACGCGCGGGCGTTGGCGGCGCCGCGCTGGTCGCCGGTCTCGTCGAACACCTCCAGCGCCGCGCCCGCCAGCTCGGCGGCCCGCCCCGCCGCGCCCTCCGCCCGGTTCACCCCGGCCAGGGCCAGCAGGGCGTAGGCGTCGAGCAGCCGGTCGCCGAGGCGTACGGCGATGCCCCTGGCCTGCTCGGCGGCGGCCCTGGCGGCCGGCTTGGCGGCCTGCGCCAGGCGCACGGCGGACAGGTCGAGCAGCGCGTCGGCCTGCCGGTGCCGGTCGCCCAGCTTGGCCAGCCCCTCGACGGCGGCGAGCAGGCGGCCGGCGGCCTCGTCGAGGCGGCCCGCGCGGCGCAGCACCTCGCCGAGCACCCGGTCGGCGTCGGCCTCGTCGCGCACGTTGCCGGCGGCCTCGCGGCACTGCCGCAGCGTCTCCTCGGCGGCGTCGAGCCGGCCCAGCTCCAGATGGACGCGGCCGAGCCGGAGCCGCACCCGGTTCGCGTGGCGGGCCCCGCCGTGGCGCAGGCACGTCTCCAGCGCCGGCCGCAGCACCTCCTCGGCCTGGTCCCACCGCCGCTCCGCCAGATGCAGGTCGCCCAGGTCGAGCAGGACGAGCCCGGCGCCCTGGTCGTCGCCCGCCCGGCGCGCCGACGCGAGGCCGAGCCCGGCCACCGTCCGCCAGTCGTCGAGGAACCTGTGCCGCTCCAGGAACGGCGCCAGCAGGTGGCCGAGCCGCCAGCACTCCTCGTCGAGCCCCGCCGCGTGCAGGTCGCCGACCAGGCTGACCAGGAACGCCCGCTCGGCGGCCAGCCACTCCACCGACTCCCTGATGTCCCGCGTGGCGACCGCCGTCTCGGGATCGCCCGACACCAGCGAGAACCGCGAGGCCCGCACCCGCGTCAGCGCCGCCGCCGCCACCTTCGCCGGCACGCCGGGCACCGGCTGCTCGCGGGCGAACAGCCGGGTCAGGTCGTGCATCCGGTAGCGGACCTGGCCCGCGACGTCGACCCCGTACGTCTCCAGCAGCCCCGCGTCCACCAGCGCCTCCGCCTGCCCGCCGAGCAGCTCGGTCACCCAGTCGGCGACGTCGGGCGCGGACAGGGCGCCGAGCCCGCGCAGCGTCAGCCTGGCGGCCTCGGGCAGGCCGTCGAAGCCGATCGCGAGCACGCTGCGCACGGTCTGGTCGCCCGCGTGCAGCCGGTCGAGCCGACCCTGCTCGTCCTCCAGCAGCCGCACGAGGTAGCCGACCGTCCACTCGGGGCGGGCCGCCAGCCGGGAGGCCGCGATGCGCAGCGCGAGCGGCAGCCCGCCGCACAGCCGCGCCAGCCGCGGCCAGGACTCGTCGCCCGCGTCCCGGCCGGAGCCCGCGATCAGCAGCTCCAGCGCCTCCTTCTCGTCGAGCACCCCCACCGACAGCCGCCGCGCCCCGGTCAGGCCGCCGAGCGGGGACCGGCTGGTCACGACCGTCGGGCAGGCCGACAGCAGCGGGCGCACCTGGGCCTCGTCCGCCGCGTTGTCGAGCAGCACCAGCATCGACCGGTTGGCGGCGTACGCGCGGAACAGCCGGGCCCGCTGCTCCAGCGAGGCCGGGATGGCCTGGGCCGGGCAGCCCAGCCAGCGCAGGAAGTCCTCGAGGACGGCGGCCGGTGCCGTGGTCTCGCGCAGGTCGGCGTACAGGATGCCGTCGGAGAAGTCGGCACGGCGCAGCCAGGCCGCGTGCACGGCCAGCGCCGACTTGCCCGCGCCCGCCTGCCCGTGCACCACCACCTGCTCGCCGATCACCCGCTCCAGCAGTCCTGCGCGGCCGGTGAAGCCGCTGACGTCGGGCGGCAGCAGCACCGGCGGGCCCGCCGACACGTGCAGGGAGACGTCGTCGTGCAGCATGCGGTGGTAGAGCAGCTGCAGCTCGGGGTCGGGCTCGATGGCGTGGCCGCCGTCGAGCTTGTCACGCAGCACCGCGTACGCCGCCAGCGCCTCGACCCGCCGCCCGCTGCGGTAGAGGGCCAGCATGTACTGGCCGCGGAAGCGCTGCCACGTCGGGTGGAGCCGGGTCAGCTGCTTCAGCTCGGCCAGCAGCTCGCGGTGCCGCCCGGCCTCGAGGTCGGCCTGCACCCGGCGCTCCAGGGCGAGCAGCCGCAGCTCCTCCAGCTCATCGCGCAGCCGGCGCGTCCCGGCCCACCGCGCGCCCTCGGGGTCGACGTCCTCCAGCGCCTCGCCGCGCCACAGCGCCAGCGCCTCCTCGTTCGCGCCCCTGTCGACCAGCAGCCGGAACCTGTCGACGTCGAGCAGGCCGTCGCCCAGCGCCAGCACGTACGAGCCGGACACGGTCGTGATCACGTCTTTGCCGATCAGCCGCCGCAGCTCGCCCACATAACCGCGGACCAGGGAGTCGGACCTGTCGCCGCCCTCGCTCGCCCATAACAGCCCGCGCAGCCGCTCGACCGTCAGCGGACGGCCCGCGTGCAGCAGGAACAGGGCGAGCAGGTCGCGGTGCTTGCGCACGGTCGGGGTGCGGTCGCGGCCCTCGGCGTCGAGCACCGCGAGCGGCCCCATGATGCGGAACTCCATGCGACCCTCCATCGTCGCCCGGCTCACGCGGACCAGGCGGTGGCCATGCGGACGATCTCCTCCAGGTGGCCGCTGTGCGCGCCGTGCCAGTAGACCTGGCCGCACGAGCCACAGCGGCCGTAGGCGTCGTAGGAGCGCCGGGTGCCCGCCTCCAGCAGCGGCTCCACCTCGTCCTTGGTCACCGGCCGCAGCACGCCGTTGCAGGCGGTGCAGCGCGTCCACGGGCGCAGCGGCGGCGCGAACCGCTCCAGCAGGTCGCGCAGCTGGTCGGACGGGGCCGAGCCGCGGATGTACGCGCCCAGCCAGAGAGCGCGGCGGCGCAGCAGGCCACGGTCCTGGGTGAGCAGCACCCGCCGCTCCTCGTTGGCCTGGACCACGAGCGCCGGGTCGTCCATGTCGTTGTGGTAGGCGGTGTCGACGCCGAGCAGCCGCAGCCGCCGCGCCAGCGTGCCGAGATGCACGTCGAGCAGGAACCTCGGCTCGCCTGGCAGCGGCTGCGGGCGCGGCACCGGGTGCACCTCCACCTCGTCGCCCGGCGCGAGCAGGTGGGACGGCGGGACGCCCCGGCCGCCCGCCAGCATCGGCCCCACCTCCGTCAGCGGCACGCCCAGCGACTCGACGTGGTGGCCGAGCGTGGCGGTGCCGTCGGGGGTGACCTCCTGCCACTCCTGGCGGCGGCTCGCGGGCAGGAACATCGTCAGATCTGGGGAGATGCGCAGGCGTGCGATCGTCACACGTCCATTCTCCGCCACCGGATAGCGTGAATCATGCCCGTTTCCCGACGCTCCTTCCTCGGCCTGGCGCTGCTCGCCGCCGGCTGCTCGGGCGGCGGCGTGGACCTGCCGGAGTTGCGGCTGGCCACGGGCCTGGCGGGCGGTCCCTACGGCGCGCTCGGCGACCGGCTCGCCGAGGAGCTGCGGCGTGACGGGCGGCGGGTTCGGGTGCTGCGCACCGCCGCCAGTGTGGAGAACCTCACGATGATGACCGACGGGCGGGCCGACGTGGGGTTCGCGCTGGCCGACAGCGCCGACGACGCCGTCCGCGTACGCCGGCAGCCCGTCTCCGCCCTGGCCCGCATGTACATGAACTACGTGCACCTGGTCGTCGCCAAGGACTCCGCGATCACCGGGCCGGGGCAGCTCGCCGGGCGGGCCGTGTCCATCGGGCTCGACGGCTCCGGCACCGCCGTCACCGCCGCCCGCGTGCTGGCCGTCGCCGGGCTGGAGACCCCGCCCCGCGTCTCCAGGCTCGGGCTCGACCCGTCGATCAAGGCGCTGCGTGACGGGCGGGTCGAGGCGTTCTTCTGGTCGGGCGGGGTGCCCACGCCCGCCCTTGAGGCGCTGCCCGACATCCGCCTGGTGCCGCTCGAGTCGCTGGTGCCGGAGCTGCGGCGCCGCTACGGGTCCGTCTACGAGCACGCGTCCGTGCCCGCCGGCGCGTACGGGGCCGTCAGGGCGGTGCCGACCGTGGGCACGCCCAGCTACCTGATGTGCCGCACCTCGCTGCCCGAGGACACCGCGTACACGATCACCGAGACGCTCTTCCTGGCCCGCGACCGGCTCCAGGCGCCGTCGGCACCCGGCGGGCGGCTGGACAGGCGCTACGCCATCGGCACCGGCGTCGTGAGCCTCCACCCGGGCGCCGCGCGCTACTACCGCTCGGTCTACGGCTGAGCAAGGTGCGGCGCTTGCGCTACGGCTGAGCAAGGTGCGGCGCTTGCGCTACGGCTGAGCAAGGCGGAGCTCCACGACCAGGCCGTGGGGGTCGGCGGGCAGCAGGTGCAGGGTGGCGCCGCAGGCCCTGGCCAGCTCGGCCGCGATGGCCAGCCCGAGCCCGCTGCCCGGCACGTTCGCGTGGGAGCCCGAGCGCCAGAAGCGGCCGAGCGCCTCCGCGCGCTCCCCCTCCCCGAGCCCTGGGCCGTCGTCGGCGACCCGCAGCACCCCGCCGTCGAGGGCGACGGTGACCGTGCCACCCGCGGGCACGAACTTCTGGGCGTTGTCGAGCGCGATGTCCGCGATCCTGGCCGCCGCCTCGGGAACGACCTTGCCGGAGACCTCGGTCACCAGCCGCACGCCCTTGGCCGCGTACACCTCGCGCCACGTCGCCAGGCGCGGCCCCAGCTCGATGTCCTTGCCGCCCACCCCCGCGCCCGCCTCCACCTTGGCCAGCGCCAGCAGGTCCGCCACCAGCAGCGACAGCCGGTCCAGCTCCGCCATCGCCTCGGCGTACTCGGCGGTGCCCTCGCGGCGCAGGTGCGGCTCCAGGTTCTCCAGCCGCAGCCCGAGTACCGTCAGCGGGGTGCGCAGCTCGTGCGAGGCGTCGGCCACGAACGCCCGCTGCCGCTCCATCGCGCCCGCCACCGCGTCGGCCATCGCGTTGAACCGCTCCTCCAGCCGCCGCAGCTCGGACGGGCCGATGCCGGGATGCGCCCGCGCGTCCAGCCGCCCCTGGGCGATCGCCTGCGTGGTGCGGTCGAGCTCGGTGACCGGGCGCAGGATCCAGCGGGCCAGCCGCCTGGCCGCAAGCACCGCGTACGAGACCGACGCCAGCGTGCCCAGCGCCAGCGCGCCCCACACCAGCGTCACGTCGCCGCGCGCCTGATCCGTGGGCGTCTGGAGCAGCACCACGCCCGACAGCTGCGCGTCGCGGCCGGCCGGCTCGGCCAGCAGCACCGTACCCGGGCCGAACGGGCTGATCGTCGGCAGGTCCTCCGTCGTACGGCCGGACAGCGCGAGCCGCAGCGCCTCGCCGTCGTCCACGGTGAAGTCGCCCGCCGTGAGCAGGGCCGTGCCGTCCCTGTCGCGGACGCGGACGGCGGCGCCATAGAGGGCGGCGTAGCGGTCGACCTCGGCGATCAGAGCCGTGTAGTCGTCCTCGCGAGCCGCCTGGTCGGCCAGCTCGGCGAAGCGGGTGGCGTCGGCGCGGCGGTCGAGCAGCAGCCGGTTGGTCCGGTGGGAGGCGTACGCCAGGCCCAGCGGCACCGCCAGCGCCGCCACCAGGAACACGATCAGCGTCGTGAACGTGCCGACCAGCCGGGCGTTCACGCCGTCGAGCCCAGCCGGTAACCCGTGCCGCGCAACGTCTCCACCAGGCCGGGCCGGCCCGTCTTCGCGCGCAGGTTGGCCACGTGCACGTCCAGCGAGCGGGACGCCGACAGCAGCGGATCGCCCCAGATCTCGTCCAGGATCTCCTCGCGGCCCCGCACCACGCCCGGCTCACGGGCCAGCATCGCCAGCAGGTCGAACTCGCGCCGCGTCAGCGTCACCGGCGCACCGGCCACCGTGACCTGGCGGCCCTCCAGATCGATGCGGACGTCGCCGACCCGCACCACCTCGTCGCGCGGCGGGCGCGGGCGGGTGCCCCGCCGCATCACCGCCTCCATGCGGGCCATCAGCTCCACCGTACGGAACGGCTTGACCAGGAAGTCGTCGGCCCCCGACCGCAGGCCGCGCAGCACCTCCCGCTCCTCCGTACGGGCCGTCACCACGATCAGCGGCACCGCCGAGACCCGCCGCAGCCTGCGCAGCACGTCGAGCCCGTCCATGTCGGGCAGGCCCAGGTCGAGCAGCACGAAGTCGACGCCCCCCGCCAGGCGGAGGGCGTCGACGGCCAGCCCCGCCCTGGTGACCTGATGGCCGTGCCGGGCGAGCGCCGTGGTCAGCGCGGAGGCGAGCCGATCGTCGTCCTCCACCAGGAGAACCCGCATGTGGCCAGGTTAGACGCGGGCGGGCACCGACTCGGCCGCCGCCTCGCTGCGGGACAGCGCGGCGTCCCTGGTCTCGCGCATGAACAGGTAGACGACGAGGGACACGGCGGCGCAGCCGGAGACGTACCAGTAGAAGCCCGACTCGATGCCGGCGTCCTTGAACCACAGCGCGACGTACTCGGCGGTGCCGCCGAACAGGGCGTTCGCGATCGCGTACGGGAGCGCGACGCCCAGGGCGCGCACGTGCGTCGGGAACAGCTCGGCCTTCACCACCGCGTTGATCGAGGTGTAGCCCGTGATGATGATCAGGCCGATCAGCGACAGCGCCAGCCCGCCGCCGAACCCGCTCACCTGGCCCAGCGCCGTCATCAGCGGCACCGTCCCGACCATCGACCCGATCCCGAACGTGATCAGCAGCGGCCTGCGCCCGATCCGGTCCGACAGCGACCCCGCGAGCGGCTGCAGGCACATGAACACGAACAGCGCGCAGAAGCTCACCAGCGTCGCCGTCTCCTTCGGCAGGCCCGCCGTGTTCGACAGGTACTTCGTGAGGTACGTCGTGTACGTGTAGTACGCCACCGTGCCGCCCATCGTCAGCGCGATGACCAGCAGCGCCTCCTTCTTGTGGGCCAGCAGCTGCGCGATCGTGCCCCGCCGGGCGGGTGCCGCCTCGCGCTCCTCCTCGTCGTACGCCTCCGTCTCCAGCAGGTTGCGCCGCAGCCAGAACACCACCGCCGCGGCCACCGCGCCCACCAGGAACGGGATCCGCCAGCCGTAGGAGTCGAGCGCCTCCTTGGACATCGTGTTCTGCAGGACGATCTGCAGGCCGAGGCCGACGAGCTGGCCCGCGGTCATCGAGACGTACTGGAAGCTCGACGCCATGCCGCGCCGGCCCTTCGGGGTCGCCTCGGTCAGGTACGTGGCGCTGGCCGCGTACTCGCCGCCCACCGACAGGCCCTGCAGCAGGCGGGCCACCACCAGCACCAGCGCACCGACGTAACCGACCGAGTCGTACGTGGGGGCGACCGCGATCAGCAGGGCGCTGGCCGACATCAGCGTGACGGTGAGCGTGAGCGCCGCCTTACGGCCCTTCCTGTCGGCGTAGCGGCCGAGCAGCCAGCCGCCCAGCGGGCGCATGAAGAAGCCGACGGCGAAGATGGCGGCCGTGTTGAGCAGCTTGGCCGTGGTGTCGCCCTCGGGGAAGAAGGACGCCGCGAAGTAGACGGCGAAGCTGCTGTAGACGAACCAGTCGTACCACTCGACGAGATTGCCGACAGATCCGCCGAGCACGGCCTTCCACGGCACGCGTGCCTTGCTCACGAAGAACCTCCTGGAGGGCTCTGGGGGGAGTGGGTGCTGGCCAGAGCCTTACGGCGGAAGGTTGTTCGGACAAGATGGCCGGGGCCAGATCTAACGTCCGCTTAACATGACTTCTTACCTGCGCTTAACCGGCCCGCAACACGGGCCGGGGCCTTGGAGGGGTGTGGGTGGCGGTGGCCCGCCACCGGGCCGGGGCTGGGGCTGTGAGGGGGGTGACGGCGGGTCGGGGTGTCAGTCGAGGGGCGGGTCGGCGTTCTTCGCCATCTCCAGGCCCAGCACGTCCCACCACTCGCCGGACGGCGGTGACACGACGCCGCGTTCCGGGTCCTTCTCGCCGTCCGTGCCGCGCGTGCACCGGCCGCCGGAGACGCCCGGCCTGGAGATCCACAGGTACGCGTCCACCAGCTCCTCGCCCGTCTCCGTGGTCGGGCGGGGGCCCACGCCGCGGCCCGGCGGGTTGCACCACGTCTGCGGGTCCTTATAGTGCTCGTCCGGCACCCAGGTCCCCTGGCCGTTCCTGCTGGTGTCCACCACGAAGTGCGGCATCGCCGCGGGGTCGGCGTCCGCGGCCTCAGGGCAGCCCGAGCCGCCCGACCTCACGCGGACGCCGATGCAGGCGGACAGCTCCTTGCCGTACGCGACGGTCGGCTCGGTGGCGGTGAAGGCGGCGGTGTTGAGGAAGAAGCCGTCGGCCCGCTCGACGCCCGCTCCGATCAGCCGCTCGGCCATGACCTCGGTGCCCGGCCAGTGCGCCTGGGCGCCGTCGAGGTAGACGGCCGTGCCGGGGTTCGACTTGAGCGTGGCCACGGCGGCGCGCAGGGCCTGGTAACGCGGCTCGGGGGAGCCGCCGGGGTCGCAGTTCTTGGTGCCGGGGATGCGGACCAGGCTGCCGGGTTCGAGGATCACCACCGCCTTGGACGGGCCGATCGTCCTGGCGATCCCCTCGATCCACTCCTGGTAGCCCTTGAGCTCGGTGTCGGCGGGCGGCCGGCAGTCGCTGCCCGGCAGGTCGTCGACCATGAAGACCGGCACCGCGCCCGCCTGCCCTGACGCCGTGACCGCCGCCGCCACCTTCGGCCTGACCCCAGGATCGGCGACCCGGATGGCGTGGGGGACCGCCGCCAGCCGGTCCATCAGTGCGGCGTCCTTCGGGCGGTCCTTGCGCCAGCGGCCGGCCTGCTCGCTCGCGAACGGCTCCTTCGGCGAGTAGAAGGCCACGGCCCCACCGGCCCGCAACGGGTTCCCCACTCCGGCACCACCGCCTCCCGGCGTGCTCTTGGCCGTGCCGCCCGTCGCGCCCGTCGTCCGGCTCGCGCCCGTGGCGGACGTCCTCCCGTCGGCACCTGGATCGCCCGACCCCCTGACCGCCATCGCCACCGAGAACCCGGCCACCGCCACGACCGCGACGGCCGCCGCCAGCACCCACTTCCGCTGCCCCGACGCCGCCGTGAGCGCTCCCTCGCTCTCGGGCACCCACCTGCCGGTCTCTTGGAGCGGCTCGGCGACCGGCGCACGGGAGCCGGCCACCTCCGGCCGGGCCGCGCTCTCCGGGCCGGTGCTCAGCCGGTCCATGAGGTCCTGCGCGGTGGGGCGCTCGGCGGGGTTCTTGGACAGCGCGGCGACCACCAGATCGTGCAGCGGCCCGGGCAGCCCCGACAGCTCGGGCGGGTCGTTGATGACGCGCAGCAGCACGTCGGGAACGGATCCGGTGCCGAACGGCGAGACGCCGCTCGCCGCGTACGCGACCGTGCAGCCCCAGGAGAAGATGTCCGACGCGGGCCCCACGGTGACGCCCGACACCTGCTCGGGCGACATGTACGACGGCGTCCCCACGATGGCGCTGCTCATCTCGGAGTCCACGAGATGCGCGATGCCGAAGTCGATCACCTTGGGCCCGACCTGCGACAGCAGCACGTTCGACGGCTTGAGGTCGCGGTGCACGACCCCGGCCCCGTGGATGGCGCGCAGGGCCATCGCCATCGCGGCGGCGAGCCCGTCGAGCGCCGACCCCTTGAGCGGCCCCGACTCCTGCACGGCCGCGCCCAGGCTGGGGCCCTCGACGTATTCGGTGACGAGGTAGGCCACGTCGCCGCTGACGTCGGCGTCGAGCACGGGCGCCGTACAGAACCTGGCGACCCGCTGCGCGGCGGCCACCTCGCGGGCGAACCTGCGGCGGAAGCCGGCGTCGGCGTCCATCCTGGCGTGGATGACCTTGACCGCGACCCGGCCGCCGGGGCCCTCGCCGAGGTAGACGACCCCCATGCCGCCCTCGCCGAGCCGGCCCAGCAGGGTGTACGGCCCCACCTGCTGCGGATCTCCGTTCCTCAGCGACTCCAAGGTCATAATGCGTCAGGTTAGCCCCGGCGCGGCGGCCGGGGCCATGCTTATGCGATCTTCACAGCGATCTTCACAAGGGCAGCCGCCACTCGTGCCACTTGTCGAACAGCTCGAACCTCATGGCCTCGTTGATGGCCAGCATGTGGGCGTTGGAGACGGCGTTCCAGGTGATGATCCGGTCGAGGTGCGGCTCGTGCTCGCGCAGCCACAGCAGGTTGGCGACCTTGAGCAGCAGCCCGAGCCGGTGGCCGCGGTGCTCGCGCAGCACGGTGGTGTCGGCCTGGTGGCCCCAGCCGTTGTCGCGGGCGCTGTCGAGCAGGATGCGGGTGTAGCCGGCGGGGGCGCCGTCGGACGTGCGCCGGGCGATCGTGGTGTAGCTGGTGCGGCCGGTCAGCGGGATGGACTCCTCGCGCTGCCGCAGCCGCTCGACGGAGTGGACCTGGTCCTCGACGCCGGGGTCGCGCGGGGCGTCGTTCATGCCGCCCATCACCGCGGCCAGGTCGGGCAGCAGCTCGGGCCCGGCCGGGCCGATCCACTGCTCCAGGTGGTAGCCGGGCACCTCGGGACGCATGCGGCGCAGCGCGTCCCAGTCGGCGGCGCGCAGGTCGAGCGTGCGGCGGGCCTCGTTCATCGCCACCGTCATGCCGCGCGCGGCGGCGAAGCGGGCGGCCGTGCCGGTGGTGATCGTCTCGGTCAGCAGCAGTGTCCTGCCGTTCGCGCGCATCCGGTCGAGCGCGTGCGCGAACAGGGCGGTGCCGAGGCCGCGGCCCTGCGACTCGGGGCGCACGGCGAGCGGGAAGAGCCAGCCGATGTGCCGGTTGTCGGTCTCGTACAGCTCCAGCCCGTAGCCGCCCGCCACCTTGCCGCCGTCGGTCGCCGCCCACGCCTCGTAACGCTGGCCCGCCCCGCCCCTCCTGATCAGATGGGAGAACCAGGCCAGGCCGGGCTCAGGGCCGCGGTCGTCGCCGCTCGCCGCCTCGGCCGTGATGTACGCCTCGTGCAGGCCCTCGATGAGGCCGCCCGGCTGCTCCGGGTCGATCGGCTGGATGCGCATGGAACCAGGAGACCGCACGGCCCCGCCCCGAGGCGAACGATTTATTGCCGGTAGTTCTCCACCTCGCGGGGCGGCCTGGCGGTGGCGCCGTCGGGGTCCTCGCCCGCGCCGCGCCTGGCCCTGCGCTGCCTGAGCAGGTCCCAGCACTGGTCGAGCGCCGTCTCCAGCTCCTTGATGCGCGCCTGCTCCTCGCCGGTGGTCACCTGGCCGGCCGTGAGCCTGCCGCGCAGCTCGTGCTCCTCGTCGACCAGGGCGCTGATCCTGGTCAGAATCTCGTCGTCACGCATGTCCAAGACTCTAGTCAGTGCGTGATAGAACACGCCCTATGTCAGGCATTGCGCTGGTAAGGAAGCCCGGTCCCCGCGTCGCCGAGGGCATCGTCACCCATCTCGCGCGCGAGCCGGTCGATCCCGAGCGGGCCGCCGTCCAGCACGACGCCTACGTCGCCGCGCTGGCCGAGGCGGGCTGGCGGCCGGTGTACGCGCCGCGCGCCGACGACCTGCCCGACGCGCCGTTCGTCGAGGACGCGGTGGTCGTGTCCGGCCGTCTCGCGGTGCTGACCAGGCCGGGCGCCGAGGAGCGGGGGCCCGAGGTGGAGTCGGTGGCGGAGGTGGTGCGCGGCCTGGGCCTGCCGTCCGTGCGCATCGCCCCGCCCGCCACCCTCGACGGCGGCGACGTGCTGCAGGTCGGCTCCACCGTGTACGTCGGCAGGTCGGCCCGCACCAACGACGAGGGCGTCGCGCAGCTCGCCGCCCTGCTGCCGGAGCGCAGCGTCGTGCCCGTCGAGCTCAAGGGCGTGCTGCACCTGAAGTCGGCCGTGACCGCGCTGCCCGACGGGACGCTCATCGGCGATCCGCGCCACGTGGACCTGCCGGGCCTGCTGGTGCCGGAGGAGGAGGCGGGCGCGCACGTGGTGCCGCTGGGCGGGAACCGGGTGCTGCTGTCCGCCGCGGCCCCTCAGACAGGGACGGTGCTCGAACAGCGCGGCTATATGGTGATGAAAGTGGATATTTCGGAATTTGAGCGGTTGGAAGGCTGCGTGACCTGCCTCAGCGTGCTCGTGGCGGACTGACGTTCTCAGGATGTGAGAACCTGCGCGGCCCACGGCGAGACGTCTGGTAGCGTGCATGGCATGCTGCGCGGGCTGCTTCTTAGCTGCCGCGGCGGGGGCCTGTAGAGGCCGGCTCCCTCGCCGCGGAGCCAGTCGTGCGCGTCGGCCGCTTTTCTTCCGAAGACCGACGAGGAGCACCGACTCATGACCGCTCAGCAGCCCAGCCGCATGCCCGTCCATCGTTATCAGCCGTTCGAGCCCATCCGGCTGACCGATCGCACCTGGCCCGACCAGGTCATCACCAAGGCGCCCCGCTGGTGCGCGGTCGACCTGCGCGACGGCAACCAGGCCCTGATCGACCCGATGGACTCCCACCGCAAGCTCCAGATGTTCGAGCTGCTCGTACGCATGGGCTACAAGGAGATCGAGGTCGGCTTCCCGGCGGCGTCGCAGACCGACTTCGACTTCATCCGCACGATCATCGAAGAGGGCCGCATCCCCGACGACGTGGTCATCCAGGTGCTGACGCAGGCCAGGCCCGAGCTGATCGAGCGCACCTTCGAGTCGATCGAGGGCGCCAAGCAGGCCATCGTCCACCTGTACAACTCGACCTCCACCCTCCAGCGCCGCGTCGTGTTCGGCCAGGACAAAGACGGCATCACCGCCATCGCGGTCGAGGGCGCCAAGCTGGTGAAGAAGCTCGCCGACGCCACCGACGTCGACGTCCGCTTCCAATACTCGCCCGAGTCGTTCACCGGCACCGAGCTCGAATACGCCGTCGAGGTGTGCGACGCCGTCAACGAGGTGTGGCAGCCCACCCCCGACCGCAAGGTCATCATCAACCTGCCCGCCACCGTCGAGATGGCCACCCCCAACGTCTACGCCGACCAGATCGAGTGGATGCACCGCAACCTCAAGCACCGCGACTCGATCGTGCTGTCGCTGCACCCGCACAACGACCGCGGCAGCGCCGTGGCCGCCGCCGAGCTGGGCTACATGGCGGGCGCCGACCGCATCGAGGGCTGCCTGTTCGGCAACGGCGAGCGCACCGGCAACGTCTGCCTGGTCACGCTCGGCATGAACCTGTTCTCCCAGGGCGTCGACCCCGAGATCGACTTCAGTGACATCGACGAGATCCGTCGCATCACCGAATACTGCAACCAGCTGCCCGTGCACCCGCGCCACCCGTGGGGCGGCGAGCTGGTCTACACCGCCTTCTCCGGCTCCCACCAGGACGCCATCAAGAAGGGCTTCGAGCACCTCGAGCGCGACGCGGCGGCGGCCGGCGTGCCGGTCGACGAGTTCACCTGGGCCGTCCCCTACCTGCCGATCGACCCCAAGGACATCGGGCGTTCCTACGAGGCCGTCATCCGGGTCAACAGCCAGTCCGGCAAGGGCGGCGTCGCGTACATCATGAAGGCCGACCACCAGCTCGACCTGCCGCGGCGGCTGCAGATCGAGTTCTCCAAGGTCGTGCAGGCGCGCACCGACAGCGAGGGCGGCGAGATCAGCCCGGCCGCGATGTACGACATCTTCCGCGACGAATACCTGCCCAACCCCGCCAACCGCTGGGGCCGGCTCAGCCTCATGGCCCACCGCCACCAGTCCACGGTCGACGACAAAGACCGCATCAGCGCCGACGTGCGGCTCGACGGGGAGATCCGCGAGATCGACGGCACCGGCAACGGCCCGATCTCGGCCTTCATCGACGCCATCGCCGGTGTCGGCATCCAGGTGCGCGTCCTCGACTACGTCGAGCACGCGATGACCGCCGGCAGCGACGCCAAGGCCGCCTCCTACCTGGAGTGCGAGGTGAACGGCCAGGTCCTGTGGGGCGTCGGCATCGACACCAACGTCACGACCGCCTCGCTCAAGGCCATCATCTCGGCCGTCAACCGCGCCTCCCGCTGACCTGCGAAAGCCCGGGCCCTCACGGCGGTGAGGACTCGGGCTTTTTCACGTCCTGGGAAATGACCGGATAGTGAACGTTGCGTTTCTTTGGGGTGGATCCTATGCTCGGTAGAGAACGAGACGTTCTCTAAGGAGCGGCCATGGGGCTCGTGCTGTCGGGGCTGATGCTGTGCATGCTGCTCGGCGCGCTCGATCAGACGATCATGGCGCCGGCGTTGCCCGCCGTGGCGGCCGGGCTGGGCGGGCTCGACCAGATGTCGGCCGTCGTCAGCGCCTACCTCGTGGCCGCGACCGTCGTCATGCCGGTCTACGGGAAGCTCGGCGATCGGTACGGGCGCAAGCCGGTCATGCAGGCGGCCATCGTGATCTTCGTCGCCGGGGCCGTGCTGTGTGCGCTGGCCACGTCGATGCCGCAGTTCATCGCCTTCCGGGCGGTTCAGGGCATCGGCGGTGGCGGGCTGATGATCGGGGCGCAGGCGATCATCGGGGAGGTGGTGAGCCCGCGCGAGCGGGGGCGCTACCTGGGGCTCATCGGCGCCGCGTACGTGGTGGCGGCCGTGGGCGGCCCGCTGATCGGCGGGTTCTTCATCGACCAGCTGAGCTGGCGGTGGATCTTCGTCATCTACCCGCCCCTGGGGCTGCTCGCGCTGATCGTCCTGACCGCCACGCTCAAGCTGCCGAGGCCCGTCGGCCGGGCGCCGCTCGACGTGGCGGGGGCCGTCACACTGGGCGTGGCCGTCGTGGGCGTCGTCCTGCTGGGGGAGAGCGGCAACCCCGCCTACCTCGGGCTGGCGGCGGCCGGCGTGGCCGGCTGGCTGCTCAGCGCCCGCTACGCGACCGACCCCATCCTGCCGCTGCGGCTGTTCAGGGACCGGGCGTTCGCGGTGCCCGTGGCGATCAGCTTCGTCGTCGGGTTCGCGTTGTTCGGCGCGACGTCGTACCTTCCCGCGTACGCGCAGATCGCGCTGCACACGAGCGCCACCCGCGCCGGGCTGATGGTGACCGCCCTCATGGCCGGCGTGCTGCTCACCACCATCGTCTCCGGCCGGCTCATCACCAGGACCGGCGTCTACAAGCCCTACCCCGTCGCGGGCACGATCCTCGCCGCGGCCGGGCTCGGGCTCATCGGGCTGGCCGGCGCCTCACCGGCCGGGCTCGTGGCGGCGATGGCGCTGACCGGGCTGGGGGTGGGGCTCGTCATGCAGGTGATGGTGACGGCCGCCCAGAACGCCGTCCCGTACGAGGACCTGGGCACCGCCACCTCGTCGGTCACGTTCCTGCGTCAGATCGGCGCCTCCGCCGGGGTCGCGCTGGTCGGCGCTCTGATCACGCTGCGGTCGGGCATCTCGGGGAGCAACCCGGCCACGCTGCCGGAAGGGATGCGCGAGACGTTCGCCGCCGCGGTGCCGCCGGTGTTCGCGGCCATGGCGCCGCTGTTCGTCGTCGCGTTCTTCCTGGCCCTGGCCCTGCCGGCGCGCCCGCTCCGCACCACCGCCTACGTCGAGGAGAGACAGTGAAACTGGTCGCACCCCTGAACGCCTTCGGGCGCGCCGACCTGGCCATGGCCGGGGGCAAGGGCGCCAACCTGGGTGAGCTCGTCAGCCACGGCCTTCCGGTGCCCGACGGGTTCGTGATCACGACGCACGCGTACGAGCTGGTCGCCCGCGGTCGTGACACCCGCGAGCACTTCGAGACCGTCGAACCCCCCGACGAGCTGCGGAAGGCCATCACCGAAGCGTACGCGCGGCTCGGCGGCGGGCCGGTGGCCGTGCGGTCGAGCGCGACCGCCGAGGACCTGCCGGGGGCGGCGTTCGCCGGTCAGCAGGACACCTTCCTCAACGTGGTCGGGGAGCAGGCGCTGCTCGACGCGGTACGCCGCTGCTGGGCATCCCTCTGGACCGACCGCGCCGTCGCCTACCGGGCCCGCCTGCGCCTGGACGACTCCGAGGTGCGGATCGCGGTCGTCGTGCAGCGGATGGTGGAGGCGGAGACGGCCGGGGTGATGTTCACCGCGAACCCGGTCACCGGCGACCGCACGCAACTGGTCGTCGACGCGGGCCGGGGGCTGGGGGAGGCGGTCGTGTCGGGGCTGGTCACCCCTGACCACTACGTGCTCCGGCCGTCGGGCGAGGTCGTGGACTTCAGGCCGGGCCGCGGCGAGGTCGTGGTCCGCAGCGCGGAAGGCGGCGGCGTCGTCCACGAGAGCCCGGCGGGGGCCGGTGGGCAGGGCGGTGGCCAGGGCGATGGCCAGGGCGGTGGGCAGGGCGGTGGGCAGGGCGGTGGGCAGGGCGGTGGGCAGGGCGGTGGGCTGGGTGCCCGGGCCGAGCGGGGGCCGGTTCCGGGCACCCCTGGATTGCTGTCCGATGAGGTGCTGCGGGAGCTGGCCACGCTCGGGGGGCGGGTGGCCGAGGTGTTCGGGCGGCCGCAGGACATCGAGTGGGCTCATGTGGCGGGGCGGCTGCACCTGCTCCAGGCCCGGCCCATGACCGCGCTGCCGCCGCCTCCGCTGGGGCCGCTCGACGGCATCCAGCGCAAGACGGCCGAGATCCTCATGGAGTACCTGCCCGAGCGGCCGTACCCGATGGACATGTCCTCCTGGCTGCCCAACGGGCCTGCGGGGCAGATGAGCAAGGTGTTCGCCGCGTACGGCATCCGCAACCTCATCCACGAGGCGCTCCAGGAGGAGGACGGCGTCGTCTACCGGATCGTTCCCGTCAGGCCGGGCTTCGAGCGGAAGGTGCTGACGGCGCCGTTCCGCGCGCTGCGCAAGGCCAGGAGGTACGACCCCGCCCGCTGGACCGAGGACCCCCGCTTCCAGGCGTACCTGGAGGATGTCGAGAAGCTGCGCGCCCTTGACCTGGAGGAGCTGCCGTGGGAGGAGCTGCGGCGGGTGCCCAGGCAGGCGATGGACCTGGTGGGGCCGGTGGCCGACCTGCGGATCGACTACCTGCCTGGCGTCGGGCTCGCGCTGCTGCGGCTGATGCTGGGGCTGACGCTGCTCGGGCGCAGGAAGATGTTCGGCGAGCTGTTGCTGGGCGCGCCCACCCGCACCTCCGACGCCAACCGGGCGCTGGAGCGCCTGGCCGAGACGGCCCGCCGTACGGGGGCGCTGAAGGCGGAGCGGCCGCCCGCCGAGTTCGCCCCGGAGGTCGCCACGGAGGTCGCCACGGAGGTCGCCACGGAGTTCGCCGCGGAGCTGGCGGATTTCATGGCCGAGTACGGCCACCGCGAGACCGCGAGCCCCATCCTCATCACGCCGCCCACCTGGGCCGACGCCCCCGAGGTGGTGCTCGACCTGGTGCGGGTGCTGGCGGCGGCGCCGCCCAAGGAACGGGAGGAGCAGCCGGGGCCACCCGTGAGACCACGGTGGCTGGCCCGCCGGGTGGCGGCGGCCCGCGCGGGCATGGTCTTCCGCGAGGACAGCCACTTCTCGTTCATGATGCCGGCGCCGGTCATGCGCAGGGCGCTGGTGGAGATGGGCCGCAGGCTGGCGCAGGCGCGCCTGCTCGACCGCCCCGATGACGTCTTCCACCTGCGGCTGGAGGAGCTGGAGTCGCTGCGCGGCACCGACGACCCGGCCGCCGCCCGGCTGCGCGACGTGGCCAGGCGGCGGGCGGCCAAGCGGGAGGAGCTGTCCGGGGTCAGGCTCATCGACCCGGCGGCCGTCCACCCCGTCACCGACCCCGGCCCCGCGCTGCTGACCGGCGCGGCGGCGGGCGGCGGCACGGCCACCGGGCCGGTCAAGGTGATCGCGAGCGTCGCCGAGTTCGGCCGGCTGGAGCCAGGCGACGTGCTGGTCTGCCCGTACACGAACCCGTCGTGGACGCCGTTGTTCCAGCGCGCGGCGGCGGTCGTCGTGGACACCGGCGGCGCCGCCTCGCACGCCGCCATCGTCGCGAGGGAGTACGGCATCCCGGCCGTCATGGGCACGGGACGCGGCACGTCGGTGCTGGAGGACGGTCTGCAGGTCACCGTCAACGGTGACACCGGCACCGTCACGGCCGCTCCCTAGAATGCCTGCCATGGTGACCGACCACCGCAAACAGCCGCGCCGCCGGGGCGAGGCCCTGAGCGCCGCGATCTTCCAGGCCACGCTCGACGAGCTGTCCGAGGTCGGTTACGCCGGACTGACCATGGAGGGGGTCGCGGAGCGGGCGAGGGCCAGCAAGGCCTCGCTCTACCGGCGCTGGCCCAGCCGCATCGAGCTGGTGATGGATGCGGTCTACCGGTCGCTGCCGTCGCCCGGCTCCGCGCCCGACACCGGCAACCTGCGCGACGACCTGGTGGCGCTGCTGACCACCACCTCCAACGCCCTGTCGGGCCCTGCGGGCGAGGCGATGCGCGGGCTGCTCGGCGAGGCGCTGCGCGGCGAGTCGCCGCTGGGCTCGATGCGGCGCAACACGCAGGGGAGGGGCCGGCGGCTGATGGAGGAGGTGGTGCAGAGGGCCATCGAGCGCGGCGAGGTGGACCCGTCCGACGTCACGCCGCGCCGCATCGACGCCGGTCACGCTCTGCTGCGCCACCACTTCCTGTTCGAGGGCCTGCCGTTCCCCGACGGCCTCGTGGTGCAGATCGTGGACGAGGTGCTCGTCCCGCTGCTCAAACCGTCGTCCCGCTGAGCGAGAGGATGTCCACGGCGCCCGTCCTGCCCCTGGCGAGCGTACGGCCCGCCACCAGAGCGGTCATGGAGACGCCGATCAGCGCGCCCGCGGCCACCGGCGTCACGAACGCCGGTGCCGCCTGGCCCAGCACGAGCAGCACGGCCACGGCGAGCCACGCGAGGCCGTTCATCAGCGCGGCGACGGCAAGGGACCTCCCTGCGGCGAGCACGGCCGGCCCGAACGCCGGAGCAGCCGAGGCGATCAGCGGCAGCGGCAGCACCAGCGCCATGAGGATCGGCACGAAGAACCCGCCCGTCATCGCCGTCCCGAGCGGCCCGACCGGCTGCCGGAGCAGGAGGACGCCCACCAGCGCGGCGGGGACGGCCAGCAGGCCCGCCGTCCGCAGCATCCGCCGCGCGGTGGCCCTGGCCGCCTGATCGTGGGAGGAGTGGACGCGGACGGCGGAGCCGAGCTGCCAGAGCGACAGCAGCGCCGTCACGCCCGCCGCGACGAAGAGCGACGTCGCCGTGCCGCGCAGCTGCTCGGCGATCGGGCCGGCGGCCGCCGCCCGCGCCCACACGCCGGGCAGCTCGCCGAGGCCGGGCCGCCACAGGAACCACAGCAGGAAGCCGCCCGTGACCAGCGACACCGCGAGCGGCACGCGCAACGGGCCCGCGCCGGGGATGCGCCGGTGGTGCAGCCAGGCGTCGGCCGCCCCGGCCAGCAGATCCGCCACCGTGCGCGGGCGTACCGGCCGGGCGGTGACCAGGTCGCCCACCTCGTCGCCGTACCGCTCCCGCCACGCCTTCGGATAGAGACGCAGCGCCGCCTCAGCCAGCCACCGCAGCACACCGGCCCCCGTTTCCCCGCGCGGAGGAACGCCGCCTCCGCCGGTCGTGTTCGTCGAAGAGGAGCGTCCCCGCCTCGGGGGACGCGGGCGGGCAGGAGTCATGCCGGCCCCAGCGCCACGCGCGTGCTGCCGGCCCGCTCGATGCGGCGCAGCGTGGCGAGCTGCTCGCCGAGCGCGGCCCGGCCGCCGGGCGTGATCCGGTACGGCTTGCGCCGCTCGGCAGAGGCGACCGGCTCGATCCAGCCGCGCTCCTCCAGCCGCATCAGCGCGCCGTAGAGCGTGCCCGGCTCCAGTGAGGTGCCGGAGAACTCCTCGATGTCGCCGATCATCCGGTAGCCGTGTTTCTGCCCCTCCGCGAGGCTGATGAGCACCAGCAGCGCCACGTCCGTGAAGCGGCCGAGCTCCTGTGTCCTGCGAGCCATGTATTCAGTAAAACTTAGTAAGTCTCACTGAGCAAGCCCCAAGGTGCCCGCCGTCAGCCGCATGGCATGCTCGAAGGCGGCCTCCCGGTGCTCGATGGTGTTGTCGAACTGGCCGAACACCTCGAACGTGACCCAGCCGTACAACGTGCTCCACGCGGTGACCGCGCGCCAGACCACGGCGTCGGGCACCTCGGGCATCAGCTCGCGGATGGTCGCGGCGTCCCCCGCCAATTCCTGCGCCGGTTCCTGCGCCGGCTCCTGCGGCGCCCCGCCGGAGGGCGGCCGGATCACGCCGGCCCGCCAGGCGTCGGACACGAGGCGGCCCAGCACGACGACGTCGCGTACGCGGGCGTCGATCGTGGCCTGCGGCGCCTGGTAGCCGGGCACGGGGGAGCCGTAGATGAGCGCGAACTCGTGGGGGTGCGCCAGGGCCCAGCCGCGGACGGCGCGGCAGACCGCCAGCCATCGGCCGAGGTGGTCGTCGCGGGCCACTTCGGCCTCGCCGGTCTCGACGGCCTCGCCGAGCGCGTTGTAGCCGTCGATGATCAGCGCGGTGAGCAGGTCATCGCGGCTCGGGAAATAGCGGTAGATGGCCGACGACACCATGCCCATCTCGCGGGCGACGGCCCTCAGGGACAGGCCGCCGGCTCCCTCGGTGGCGAGCCTGCGCCGTGCGATGTCGGTGATCTCCTTGGTGAGCTCGGCCCTGACGCGTTCTCTTGCGGTGCGGCTGGCGGTCATGCCGAGCAGATTATCAGAGCGGTGCCAAAAAACGAGAGCACTGCTCTTGACGATTGGCGCTCTTTTGAGAGAGCATTGCTCTCGTAAGAGAACGCCGCCCCAGGAGGCCCCCCGATGTCGTCCCTCGCTAAAAGCGCCAACATGCTCCTGATGTTCCTCCTGGAGATGGGGGTGCTGTTCTCCGCCGGTTACTGGGGCTTCACCCTGAGCCCTAACTGGGGCGTGAAGCTCCTCGCCGGGCTCGGCGCGCCCGCGCTGTTCATCGCCGCGTGGGCGTTGTTCGGGGCGGGCGGCGGCGAGAACGCCGTCTACCCGCTGACCGGCCTGGCCCGCGCCGCGCTGGAGATCCTCTGGTTCGGCGGCGGCGCCCTGGCGCTCTACGCCTCGGGCCTGGTCACCCCGGCGCTCGTCTTCTTCGCGCTCTTCGTCGTCAACGCGGTTCTCCGCCTCATCTGGAACGAGGTCTGATCATGGGCAAGCACGTCGTCGTGGGCTCCGGCCAGGTCGGTACGCACCTGGCGAGGAAGCTCCTCTCGCGCGGCCACGAGGTCGTGGTCGTGACCCGCTCGGGCCGCGGCCCCGACGGGGCCGTCAAGGTGGCCGCCGACGTGGCCGACAAGGCCAGGCTCACCGAGCTCACCGAGGGCGCCGACGTCCTCTACAACTGCGTCAACCCCCGCTACGACCGCTGGCCGGTCGACTGGCCGCCGATGGCCGCCGCGTTCCTGGCCGCCGCCGAGGCCACCGGCGCCGTCTACGTGCTGCTCGGCAACCTCTACCCGTACGGGCCCGTCACCGGCCCCATGACCGAGGACCTGCCGCTCGCCTCCACCGACCCCAAGTTCCGGGTGCGGACCAAGATGTGGCAGGACGCGCTGGCCGCGCACGAGGCGGGCCGCATCAGGGCCACCGAGGTCCGCGCGTCCGACTTCTTCGGGCCCGGCGCCACCGACCAGTCCTACCTGGGCGACCGGTTCCTCAAGCCGCTGCGCGCGGGCAGGACGATCCCGCTGGTGTGGCCGGCCGACGTGCCGCACACGTGGTCGTACCTGCCGGACGTGGCGGAGGCGCTGATCACGGCCGGCGCGGACGAGCGGGCCTGGGGCCGCCCCTGGCACGTGCCGAGCGGGGAGCCGCTGACCTTCCGGCAGGTGGGGGAGCGCATGGCCGCGCTGCTCGGCCGGCCCGCGCCGCGCATGTTCCAGATCCCGTGGCCGGTGATCAGGGCGGCCGGGCCGTTCTCGTACATGATCGGCGAGCTGGCGCACGTCCGCTACCAGTTCACCGAGCCGTTCGTGATGGACTCGTCGGCCTTCCAGCGGGCGTTCGGCGTCGCGCCTACCCCGATCGACGAGGCGCTCAAGGCTACGCTCGACGCGTGAAGATTGCCATGATCGGGCTGGGCGACATCGCGGAGAAGGCCTACCTGCCCGTGCTCGCCGCGCAGCCCGCACTCGACCTGCACCTGTGCACCCGCAACCAGGCCCGCCTCGACCGGCTCGGCGACGCCTACCGCATCGCCGCCCGCTACACCGGCGTAGATGAGGTGATCAAGGCGGGGGTGCGGGCGGCGTTCGTGCACGCGGCCACCGAGGCGCACCCGGGGATCGTCGAGCCGCTGCTCGCGGCCGGGGTGCACGTCTACGTGGACAAGCCCATCGCCTACACGCTGGCCGACGCGGAGCGCCTGGTCCGGCTGGCCAGGGACGAGGACAGGTCACTCATGGTGGGCTTCAACCGGCGTCACGCCCCTGGCTACGCCGAGCTGGTCGCCCATCCGCGCCGCCTGGTGCTGATGGAGAAGAACCGGCTCAACCATCCCGACACGCCGCGCCGGGCGATCTTCGACGACTTCATCCACGTGGCCGACACGCTCAGGTTCCTCGCACCCGGCCAGGTCACCGACACCACGATCAGGACCCGCGTCCACGACGGGCTCATCGAGCACATCGTGCTCGAGCTGTCCGGCGACGGCTTCACCGCCATCGGCGTCATGAACAGGATGAGCGGCGCCAGCGAGGAGACTTGTGAGGTCATGGGCGACGGCACCAAGCGGCGGGTGGTCAACCTGGGCGACGTGATCGACTACGAGGGCGGCGAGCGGCTCGTCCGCAGGCCCGACTGGGTGCCGGTGGCCAGGCAGCGCGGCATCGAGCAGATCTGCCTGGAGTTCCTGGCCGCCGTACGCGAGGAGCGCCGCATCGACGCGGGCGACGCGCTGGCCACCCACGCCCTCTGCGAGCGGATCGTCGAGCACGCCGGCTGATCAGTGGGGCCGCGCGAGCATCGTCTCGTCGGCCCTGGCGAACATGCGGCCGAACACCTTGCCGCCCAGCCGGGTCAGCACGGTGTAGCCCTCGGCGTCGCGCAGCGGGCTCGATGACGACACCACGCCCGCGATCGCGCCGCCGTACAGCGCGGGGCCGCCGCTGCCGCCCGCTGTGGCGTGGCAGTTGTGGGTCACCATCAGCCCTGGGCCCTTGCGCACGGCCTCGACGGTGTCGCCGACGCACCGGTACAGCGTCGTGCCGGGGTAGCCCTTGCCCGCCGGGTAGCCGAGCAGTTCGAGGCCGCGCAGTTCGGTGCCGCGCGCGGTGGGCATCGCCTTCAGCCCGCGCCCGGTGACGGCCTCCAGCGGGCGCTTGCGGCGGGCGACGCCGACCAGCCCCACGTCGTACGGCAGCAGGTCCGGCGAGTACGGCCGCGAGCGCCACCTGGCCGGCACCCACGTGCGCACGACCGGCCAGACGCCCAGCTTCGGCCGCCCCCGGTCGAAGCCCGGCAGGAACGCGAGGTGTTCGAGCAGCCGCCCGTCGCGGTAGAGGCAGTGCGCCGCCGTCAGCACCAGGCTGCGGCTGCGCGAGCCGATCACCGTCCCCCCGCACAACACGTCGGTCTTGGCGACGGGGTCGCGGCCGAGCAGCACCCCCGTCAGCCGCCGCGCCCCCGTGTAGGGGCGCGGGACCGGCGCGTAGCCCAGGCGGTCACCGTCGGGGGTGAGGACGCTGGAAGCGGGAACGTCGCGTTGGGACACCTCGGTGACGGCGGCTGGATCGAGCAGGACCAGGGACAGCACCAACCTGAGCACCCTCACACCCTATGGGGAAGATGATCAGTGCCCTGACCTGCGACATCAATGTTTACCCTAACTTGTGTACGCGGAACCCAGGGCCCGCAGCCTTGCGTGCACGTCCTCGTGGACGGAGGCCCGGCCGAGGTACGCCTTGGGCAGTTTGGCGACCATCGTGTAGTTGGTGTCGCAGACGTTCCCGACCGGCGCCTGCCCGGCCTGGCTGACGAGCTGGTAGGCGTCGAGCGTGTCGAGCCCGGTCAGCTCGGAGGTCCAGGTGACGAGGTCGTGCTGGCTGATGCGGTAGGCGTCCTCCAGCGGCCGGGCCGAGCCGGTGGACATCAGGTGCCGGTCGTCTTCCAGCCGCGGCCACGGCGTGGAGACGCCCTTGATCAGCTCGACCGCGACCACGGTGTTCATGGCCGACTCCACGGCGGTGCCGCACACCTCGCCGTGCCCCTGCAGGCCGTGGCCGTCGCCGACGGAGAACAGCCCGCCCTCCACGTTGACGCCGAGGTAGACGGTGACGCCCGCGCGCAGCTCGGGGGTGTCCATGTTGCCGCCGTGCGCGTCGGGGGTGATCGACATGCGGACCTCGTTCGCGCCCGGCGCCACGCCGACCGTGCCGTGCATGGGGTCGAGCGGCAGGTCCACGCTGAAGTCGCTGTTGCGGGCGTGGTAGACGGCCACGTTCCGCTCCAGGTCGATGTCGTAGCGCCAGACCCGCTCCTCCAGCGGCGGGTGCAGCATGGCCGTGGTGTGGGTCGCGGTCAGCGCGCCGAAGTGGGGGAACGTGGTGGAGACCGCCCAGTCCCTGGCCGGGGTGATCGAGACGAAGTGCAGCGCCAGCGTGTCGCCCGGCTCGGCGCCCTCGACGTGGAAGGGGCCTGTCACGGGGTTGAGGTAGGGGAACTCGCACACCTGGGACGGCAGGTCGTCCACGGTACGCACCCGGCCGCCGAAGCAGTCCTCGGTGTAGATCTCCAGGATCGTGCCCGGCCGTACCTTGCCGACGGCCGCGCGCCCCCCGAAGGTGTAGCTCAGCTCTTCCGGCGAGGGGTGGTAGGAGACGACGTTCACTTGACCTCCGTGGGAAGTTCGGGCCGGCGTCCCACCACGTAGGAGACGCCGATGACGACCAGGCCGATCGCGAGCCAGACGCCGCCGACCCACTGCGCGGCGACGTTCTGGTTGATGACGACGGCCACCAGCACCGCGAAGCCGATCGCGGGCGCGACGAGGTGCGCCCAGATGTTCCGGCTGCGCTTCTTGATCATGTAGTGGACGACCACGGCGACGTGGAGCATCAGGAACGCGCTCATCGCACCGAAGTTGACCAGGGAGGCGAGCTCCCCGATGCCATTGTCGCGCAGGCTCATGAAGACGCCGAGCGTGACCGACACGGCGGCGACGGCGAACGTCGCGTTGACCGGCACCCTGTGCTTGGGATGCACCTTCGCCAGGAAGGCGGGCAGCTGCCGGTCGCGGGCCATCGCGAACAGCAGCCGCGAGGTGGCGGCCTGGGCGACCAGCGAGTTGGCGAAGCCCCAGGCGATGGCGGTGGCGACGGCGGTGAGCACGGACAGCCAGGGCCCGCCGGCGAAGGCCGCCGTGTCGTAGAAGGCGTTGCCGGTGAGGTCGCCTTCGGCGATCAGCTGTTCCCTGTTCGGGGTGAGCAGGGCGGCCACCCACGTCTGCACCACGAACAGCACCGCGGCCACGCCCAGCGCGGCGACCATGGAACGGCCGAGCCTGCGCGCGTCCTCGCGGTTCTCCTCGGCGAGCGTCGAGATGCCGTCGAAGCCGAGGAACGACAGCACCGCCACCGACGCCGCGGCGAACACGACGGTCCAGGTGAAGGAGGAGGAGTCGAAGAGCGGGGTGAGCGCGCCCGCCTGCGCCTTGCCCTGGGCCAGCGCGACGCCGCCGACCACCAGGAAGATCGCCAGCACGGCCAGCTCGGCGACCAGCATGATCCGGGTGATCCTGGCCGTCATCTGGATGCCCAGGTAGTTGACGACGGTGTTGAGCAGCACGAACGCCACCAGCCACGCCCAGACGGGGACGGCCGGGACGAACGAGTTCATCGCCGTGCTCGCCACCAGATACAGCAGCGAGGGCACGAGCACGTAGTCCAGGAGGATCGCCCAGCCGGCGAAGAAGCCGACGGGGGCCGCGATGCCGCGCCCCGCGTAGGTGTAGACCGAGCCTGCCATCGGGAACGCCCTGGCCATCTGCGCGTACGACAGCGCGGTGAACGCCATCGCCACGAGCCCGATGACGTACGCCAGCGCCACCATGCCGTGCGAGATGGAGAAGACGTTGCCGAAGATGCCGAAGGGCGCGATCGGCACCATGAAGATCAGGCCATAGATCATCAGGTCGGCGAAACCCAGGGAACGCTGGAGTTCCTGGCGGTAGCCGAACTGCTCGACTGTGCTCATGCACGGCTCCTAGCTGCTAAGGGGGCGATTGGCACCTTAGAGCCAAAGCTTTCTACTGAAAAGATTTCTCCAGAAAGAAATCAAGGCCGTCGGCCCTGCCGAGGTGGACGGGGTGGCGCACCTGGTGGTCGAGCAGCGTCAGCGTGCCCCGCGCGCTGGTGATCGTGGTGCCGTCGGCCACCGCGTCCAGCGCGGGCACCGCCAGCGAGCCGGCCCGCGCGCACAGCGCCGCCAGCATTGCCACCGCCTCGTAGCAGCCGTGGCCGTGCGCGTTGAGCAGCGGCGCGTCCGCGCCGAACCGGGCCGCGTAGCGCTCGGCGAAGCCCTGACCGGCCTCCGTGGGCAGGTTGCGGAAGTAGCCCATCGAGGCGTACAGGCCGCCCGTGACGTCGCCGCCGATGCCCAGCAGGCCGTGCTCCTCCAGCGCCCCGCACAGCCGCACCGCGCTCAGCCCCGCCGCCGCGTACGCCCGGTTGAAGGCCACCAGGTCGCTGCCGATCAGCGTCAGCAGGATCGCGTCAGGCCGGGCGCCCGCCACCCGGTCCAGCCAGTGCACCGCCTGTCCGTACGCGACGAGGCTCTCGCCCACCACCGTGGCGCCCGCCGCGCGCAGCCGCCCGCGCGCCCTGGCGTGCACCAGGCGCGGCCAGATGTAGTCGTTGCCCAGCAGGTACCAGCGGCGGGCGTGGGAGGCGGTCAGCCGATCGATGCCGGGGACGAGCTGCCTGTCGGGGGTCTCGCCCAGGAAGTAGACGCCCGGCGCGCGGCCGCCGCCCTCGTACGGAGGCGCGTACACGAACGGCACCCGCCCCGCGATCGCCGCCACCACCGCCACCCGCACGTCGCTGGCGTGCGCCCCGGCCACGGCGGAGATCGTGCCGGACCGTACGAGACCGGCCACCTCGTCCGCGACCTGCGGCGCGGGCCGCCCACCGTCGATGAGCACCAGCTCGACCGGCCGGCCCAGCATGCCGCCCCTGCCGTTGATCTCCTCGGCGGCCAGCACCGCGCAGTTGATCGCGCAGGGGCCCATCAGGCCGAGCACCCCCGACACGGGGACGACCAGCGCGATCCTGATCGCGTCGGAGGGGAGGAGCCGCGCTTCGAGAGGATCGACCGTCGCCGCCACGCCGACGAGTATCCTCCTCTACAACCCCCCGACGAAAGGACCCCTTCGATGACCACTCATGGGCTCGGGTCCTCACTCGCCTACCTGCTGAGCCGTGCGGAGCGCAGCGTCAACCGGGGGCTCGCGGCGGCGCTCGCCGGCGAGGGGGTCACCGTCGAGCAGTGGCGCATCATGCGGGCGCTGGCCGACGGGCGGGGCGAGTCGATGGGCGAGCTGGCCGAGGCGGTGCTGATGCCGCACCCCACGCTGACCAAGGCCGTCGACCGGCTCATCGACCGCGCGCTGGTCTATCGCGGCCCGGCCAAGGGCGACCGGCGGCGGGTGGCGGTGTTCGTCTCAGGGCGGGGGGCCGAGCTGCTGGCCCGCATCGACGGCGCCGTGGCCGAGCAGCAGGGGCTGATCGCGCTGGCGTTCGGCGCCGAGCGCACCGAGCAGCTCATGCGTGATTTGGAGAGCCTGGTCGCCGCCCTCGACCACGCCGAGCTGAAGGCCTGAGCAGGCAGGCGGGCCGCCGGCCGGGCCTTGAGCTCGCAGAACGCCGCCGCCCCGGGACCGCCCCGGCCCCCGGGACCGCCCCGGCTCCCCGGACCGTCTCGGCCCCTCGGACCGTCTCGGCCCCCCGGCCGCCTGAGGGCGTCAGCTGCCCTCGCGTTTCTTGGCGGAGTCAGCCCAGATGATCGCCACCACGCCGGCCGCCGCCACCCCCAGATAGCCCGGCAGCGGCAGGTCCACGAGCCGATGCAGGAAGCCCCAGTTGCTGTCGAACCACATCCGCCCGGCGAACCCGGCGAGCCCCTGGATGATGGCGATCACGCCGACGATGTTGACGATTCCTCTCATGTGTCAAGGCTCGCAACACGAGGCCCGCCCCGGCATCGAACCTTGGGCGGGCCTCCTGCTACTAAAGTCGCGCGCTCACGGGTAGAGGCCGCGCATCCGGTGCGCCTCGGCCACCCGGCTCACGCCGATGACGTGCGCCGCCTGCCTGAGCGTCAGCCCGCGCTCGGCGGCCAGCGCCGTCACCTCGTCGAAGGCGTTCAGCATCAGCTCGCGCAGCTTGAGCTCGATCTCGCCCGAGCTCCACGAGCACGCCTGCAGGTTCTGCACCCACTCCAGGTACGACACGATCACCCCGCCGGCGTTGGCGAGGATGTCCGGCACGACCGTGGTGCCGTTGGCCGCGAGTATCGCGTCGGCCTCGGGCGTGGTGGGGCCGTTGGCGCCCTCCACGACCAGGCGGGCGCGGATCCTGGGCGCGTTGGCCTCGGTGATGGCGCCTTCGAGCGCGGCCGGGACGAGCACGTCCACGTCCAGCTCGAACAGGTCGTCGTGGGCCATCGCGTCGGCCTGGGCGTACCCGCGCACGCCGCCGCTCTCGGCGACCCACGCGCGCAGCGCGGCGACGTCGATCCCGCGCCCGTCGTGGACGGCGCCGGTGATGTCGGAGACCGCCACGACCTTGCAGCCGGCGTCGGCGAGGTATTGGGCGGCGAGCGCGCCCACCTTGCCGAAGCCCTGCACGGCCACGGTCACGCCCTCGGGCGAGCGGCCGAGCGCGGCCAGCGCCGCGATCTGCACGCCGCGCGAGGTCGCGCCGCCGCGGCCGAGCGAGCCGCCCAGCGTCATGGGCTTGCCGGTGACCACCCCTGGCACCGAGTAGCCCGCGTTGACGCTGTAGGTGTCCATGATCCAGGCCATGGTCTGCTCGTCGGTGCCGACGTCGGGGGCCGGGATGTCCTTCTCCGGGCCGATCAGCGGCAGGATCTCGTTGACGTAGCGGCGGGTGAGCCGCTCCAGCTCGCGGGTGGTGAGCCCGGTCGGGTCCACGGCCACGCCGCCTTTGGCGCCGCCGTACGGGATGCCGACCAGTGCGCACTTCCACGTCATCCACATGGCGAGTGCGGTGACCTCGTGGATGTCGGTCGCCGGATGAAAGCGGATGCCGCCCTTGGCGGGCCCGCGCGAGACGTTGTGCTGGACCCGGAAGCCCTGGACGACGTCCAGGCTGCCGTCCTCGCGCCGCACGGGGACCGAGACGGTCAGCGAGCGGCGGGGCGTGGCCAGCATCGTGCGGAGCCCGTCGTCCAGGCCGAGGTGCGCGGCGGCCCGGTCGAGCTGGTGCAGGGCGGAGTCGAGGGCTTGACGGCCCGGGGTGATCAGGGCCGGCGTCGTTGACGGCACCATGATGCTCATGGAAGAAATTCCTCCTGTTATGTACGCCCTATAGCGGGAAAAGGCGCCATTGCCATTCCCTTTGGGCGTTGTTGTTACGATCATCCTAGAGCGGGTGGTTTGACCTTGCCTAGTTGTCGATGAGATCCAGGCCGGTGATCAGGATGCCGCGGTCGTGCCACTCTGGCAGGCTTACGAGCGCAGAGTGTGCCGAAACGTCGAATCGGGGGGTGACATGACCGCACTCGTGGTGGGGCCGATGCTCAGATACGTCGACTCCGTCAGCGCCTCGATCTGGGTGGAGACCGCCGAACCCTGCACGGTCGCCATCGAGGCGGACGGCAGGACTTACCGGTCGCCTACCTTCACCGTGCACGGTCACCACTACGCGATCGTGGATCTCGTTGAGTTGTCCCAGGATATCGCGTCGTACACGGTCAGTTGCGACGGGGAGCAGGTATGGCCACCGGCGGGTCGGCCGCCGAGCCGCATCCGGCTGCTGCCCGACGAGGGGGTGCGGCGGCTGGCGTTCGGCTCGTGCCGCACCAGCGTGCCCCACGACGCCTTCCACGTGCGTACGCACGGTGACGACGTGCTGCGCGCCTACGGCGAGCACCTCGCCCAGGCCGGCGAGGACGAGTGGCCCGATCTGCTGCTGCTCCTCGGCGACCAGGTCTACGCCGACAGCCCGTCGCCCGACATGCTGGCCTTCATCCGCTCCCGCAGGGACGACACCGAGCCCCAGGGGGAGATCGCCGACTTCGAGGAGTACGCCGAGCTCTACCGCCAGGCGTGGA
Source organism: Nonomuraea sp. NPDC049504 (assembly GCF_040676845.1). Taxonomy (NCBI): domain Bacteria; kingdom Bacillati; phylum Actinomycetota; class Actinomycetes; order Streptosporangiales; family Streptosporangiaceae; genus Nonomuraea; species Nonomuraea sp. NPDC049504. The sequence continues at coordinate 83,081 of NZ_JBFAPT010000020.1, read as the reverse complement.
CCGAGACCGAGATCCGCTGGCTGCTGTCCACCGTGCCGACGGCGATGATCTTCGACGACCACGACCTGCGCGACGACTGGAACACCTCCCAGCCCTGGCGCGAGCAGATGGCCAAGACGCCGTGGTGGCAGCGCCGGGTCGTCGCCGGCCTCGGCGCCTACTGGGTCTACCAGCACCTCGGCAACCTCTCCCCGGCTGAGCGCGCCGAGGACCCGCTGCTGGCCAAGCTGATGGCCGGTGACGGGGGAGCGGCGCTCGACGCGTTCGCCGAGAAGGCCGACGCCGAGCCCGGCAGCAACCGCTGGAGCTACGCCCGCGACCTCGGCACCGCCCGGCTGATCATGGTCGACACCCGGTGCGCCAGGCAGCTCACCCCCGGCGACCGGCGCATGCTCGACGCCGAGGAGTGGGCTTGGCTGGAGGAGGAGGTGCGCAAGCCCGCCGAGCGGCTCATCATCGGCTCGTCGATCCCGTTCCTGCTGCCCGAGGGCGTCCACGGCGTCCAGAACTGGAACGAGGCCCTGGCAGACGGCAAGTGGGGGCCGCTCGTCCGCCGCTGGTCCGAGACGATCAGGCAGGCCATCGACCTGGAGCACTGGGCGGCCTTCCGCCGCTCGTTCGAGGACCTCGCCAAGCTGCTCATCGCGCTCGGCAAGCCGGCCTACATCCTGTCGGGCGACGTCCACTACTCCTACCTCGCCAAGGCCGACCGCGGGCAGGTCTTCCAGCTGGTCTGCTCGCCCATCCGCAACCCGCTCAGCCGGATGCTGCGCTGGGCCAACGTCTTCACCCAGTTCTCCGTCGCCACCCTGGTCGGCAGCCTGCTGGCGCGCCTGGCCGGCGTCCCCCGCCCGCCGTTCCGCTGGCGCATCACCAAGGGCCCCTGGTTCCAGAACGCGCTGGCCACGCTCGACCTGCCGAACACGGTCACCTGGTACGGCTCCACCGGCGAGGTCGTCGCACCCATCGAGACCACCGAGCTGCGCTGACTCTAAGCTCGTCCGCATGCTTGCTGATCCCTATGCCCCTGCCGTGCCGTTCTATGACCTCTTCCACGAGGACGGCCACGTGCCGGCGATCCGTGAGTCGCTGCCCCCGCTGCTCGCCGGAGTGCGGCGTGGCGTCATCGAGATCGGCGCGGGCACCGGCCTGATCACCGAGGTCATCGCCCGTGCCACGCCGGGTGAGATCTACGCCGTCGAGCCGTCGCCCGGCATGCGCTCGGTGCTGGTCAACCGGCTGGCCCACGACCCCGAGCTGCTGCGCCGGGTGACCGTGCTGCCGTGCGGCGGGCTGGACGTCAAGGTGGACGAGCCCGCCGAGGCGGTCGTGATGATCTCGGTGCTGCAGAGCTTCACCGCCGCCGAGCGGCCCGAGCTGTGGCGGGTGCTGGCCGGGCAGCTGGACAGGGACGGGCGGCTGGTGTTCAACTGGCGTGACCGCGACCTGCCCAGGCCGGAGGCCGAGCCGGGAGTCATGGGGTCGTACATCGTGGGGCGGCACACGTACGAGGTGGCCGGGCAGGTGCTCGACGTCACCGGTGACAGCGTCACCTCGCGCTTCCGCTACCGGGTCAGGCAGGGCGACCTGCTCCTCAGCGAGGACGAGGTGGTGAGCACCGCCCACCGGCCGGCCGGTGCGGTGCTGGCGGCCGAGCTGAAGGAGGCGGGCTTCGTCCAGGACGACGCCCCCGACGGCATGCAGGTGTGGCGCGCCTCCTGAGCGCGCGTGAGGGCCGGAGGCGTGGCCTCCGGCCCCCGCGTCACCTGCTCTGGAGCTCGTAGACGGCGTCCACGAGCTGGTCGAGCGCCCAGTGGAGGTCATCCTCCGCGACCACGATGGGCGGGGCCAGCCGGATCGTGGAGCCGTGGGTGTCCTTGGCCAGCACGCCGCGCTTCAGCAGCGCCTTCGACACCTCGCGCCCGGTGCCGACGTCGGGGTGGATGTCCACGCCCGCCCACAGCCCGCGCCCGCGCACCTCGATCACCGCGCCGTGGCCCACCAGCTCGCGCAGCCGGCCGAGCATCAGCTCGCCCAGCTTGGCGGCCCTGGCCTGGAACTCGCCGGTGTTGAGTATCTCGATCACGGCGTTGGCGACCGCGCAGGCCAGCGGGTTGCCGCCGAACGTGGAGCCGTGCTGGCCCGGATGGATGACGCCGAGCACGTCGCGGTTGGCCGCGATGGCCGACACCGGCACCACGCCGCCGCCTAGCGCCTTGCCCATGACGTAGATGTCGGGCACGACGCCCTCGTGGTCGCAGGCGAACGTGTGGCCGGTGCGCCCGAGCCCCGACTGGATCTCGTCGGCGATCAGCAGCACGCCCTCGGCCGAGCACAGCTCCCGCAGCTCGGTCAGGTAGCCGTCCGGCGGCACCAGCACCCCGGCCTCGCCCTGGATCGGCTCGACCAGCACGGCCACCGTCGCCGCGTCCATGGCCTCGCGGACCGCCTCGGCGGAGCCGTACGGGACGATGCGGAAGCCCGGCGTGTACGGGCCGAAGCCGTCGTGCGCGTCGGGATCGGTGGAGAAGCTGATGATCGTCGTCGTACGGCCGTGGAAGTTGCCGTCCATGACGATGATGTTGGCCTGGCCGGGCTCGACGCCCTTGACCTCGTAACCCCACTTGCGGGCCACCTTGATCGCGGTCTCGACGGCCTCGGCGCCGGTGTTCATGGGCAGGACCATGTCCTTGCCCGTCAGGTCGCCGAGCCCGGCGCAGAACTGCGCGAACTGGTCGTGGTAGAAGGCGCGGCTGGTCAGCGTGAGCCGCTCTAGCTGCTCGCGCGCCGCCTCGATGATCTTCGGGTGGCGGTGGCCGAAGTTCAGCGACGAGTAGCCGGACAGGCAGTCGAGGTAACGCTTGCCCTCGACGTCGGTGACCCACGCGCCGTCGGCCTCGTGGATGACGACGGGAAGTGGATGGTAGTTGTGCGCGCTGCGGCGCTCGCTTATCTCGATCAGCTCTGCGCTGGTGATCATGTCAGTTGTCCCCCCTGATCTCCAGTGTGCAGCACTTGGGGCCGCCACCCGCCTTGCGCAGCTCCGACAGGTCGACCGGGATCACCTCGTACCCGCGCCGCTTGAGTTCCAGCTGCAGGTCGGTCGCCTCGGCGTTGATGACCACGTTCGTGCCGTCGCTGACCGCGTTGAGGCCGAGCACCTCGGCGTCCTGCGCGGTCGCGAGCACCGCGTCGGGGAACATGCGGCGCAGCACCGCGAGGCTCCCGGGCGAGAACGCCTCGGGGTAGTAGGCCACGTTGTGCCCGTCGAGCGGGAACAGCGCCGTGTCCAGGTGGTAGAAGCGCGGGTCCACCAGCGTCAGCGAGACGACCGGCCGGCCGAGGTACTCCTGCGCCTCCTGGTGGGCCACCACGTCCGTGCGGAAGCCGGTGCCGGCCAGGATGACCTCGTCGAGGGTGAGGAAGTCGCCCTCGCCCTCGTTGACGTGCGCCGGCTCCATCACCGGGTAGCCGCGCTCGGCGAACCAGCGCAGGTAGGCGGGCCCCTCCGCGGCGCGCTGCGGGTAGGCGAAGCGGGCGCCGTAGACGCGGCCGCCCGCGACCAGCGCGCCGTTCGCGGCGAAGACCATGTCGGGCAGGCCGTCGATCGGCTCGATCAGGCTCACCTCGTGCCCGAGCTCCTCGTACGCCGACTTCAAGCCCTCCCACTGCCGGACCGCGATGTCACGGTCGGCGCCCGCCTCGGGATGCATCCACGGGTTGATGGCGTACTCGACCGCGAAGTAGTACGGGCGGCACATGAGGAAGTGTTTGGGCATGCAACGCTCCATCGGCTCTCTAAGCAGGGAAAACTCCACGATGAGGAGATGAGGACAGCCTAAGAACGCCGATTCGGGCGGCCAAGGGCTTGACATTGCGCGTTCGCGCGAATCCGTTGCTTGTCTCAGCCCATCAAGGGCGATTCGTTGCGCGCCTCCGGCACCGAGGCGCCCGGCGGTGTGTCGATGAGCCGCGACAGCACGATCGCGCTCTTGGTCCGCACCACGAACGTCTCCGCCGCGATGCGCTCGATCACCCGCTCCACGTGCCGCACGTCGGTGGCCCTGATGTGCAGCAGCGCGTCGGCCTCGCCGGTGATCGTGGCCGCCGCCACCACTTCCGGGAACTTCGCCACCGCCAGCGCGATGTCCGACGGCTTGGTCTTGCCCTGGCAGAACAGCTCGACGTACGCCTCCGTCGTCCAGCCCAGCGCCTGCGGCGCCACCCGCGCGCTGAACCCGGTGATCGCCCCCGCCTGCCGCAACCGGTCGACCCTGCGCTTGACCGCCGAGGCGCTCAGCCCGACCCGGTGGCCGATCTCGGCGTAGGTCTGGCGGGCGTCATCCACGAGCGCCGCGATGATGTCACGATCGAGCCGGTCCAGTTCCACGCGCTCTGTATACCTCCTGGCCAGGCTGGCGCGCGACGAGGGGGCGCGGGAGACTGGGCCGGCTGATCGTTGATTGGAAGGTATCCGCAGAAATGAGCACCGCAAGCTTCCCCGAGGGCTTCGAGTGGGGAGTGTCGACGTCGGCCTTCCAGATCGAGGGGGCCACGAACATCGACGGCCGAGGCCCGTCGATCTGGGACACCTTCTCCGTGGACCGGGTGGAGACATGCGACCACTACCACCGCTATCCGGAGGACGTCCGGTTGATGCGGGAGCTGGATCTCGGCTCCTACCGGTTCTCGATGAGCTGGCCGCGGATCTTCCCCGACGGCGGCGGCGAACCCAACGCGGCCGGGCTGGACTTCTACGACCGGCTGGTGGACGAGCTGGTCGGCGCCGGCATCAAGCCGTACGCGACGCTCTATCACTGGGATCTGCCGCAGGCGCTGGAGGATCGCGGCGGCTGGCCGTCGCGTGACACGGCGCTGCGCTTCGCCGACTACGCCGCCGCCGTGCACCAGCGGCTGGGCGACCGGGTGCGCACCTGGTTCACGCTGAACGAGCCGTGGGTGGCCGCCTTCCTCGGCCACGGCGCCGGCATCCACGCGCCCGGCCGCACGTCGGCCGCCGAGGCGTTCGCCGCCGCCCACCACATGTTGCTCGGCCACGGCCTGGCCGTGCGGGCGCTGCGCGAGGCGGGCGCCGCCGAGGTGGGCGTCGTGCTCAACATCTCGCCCGTCATGACGCCCGCCCAGGTGAGCGACCCCGGCCGGCGGGCGTCGGAGGAGGACGCGGCGGCCGTCGCCAGGATCGACACGCTGGTCAACCGGCAGTTCCTGGAGCCCGTGCTGCGCGGGGCGTACCCGGAGGAGCTGCTGCCGGTCATCGAGCGGCACGGCGGGCTCGGCCACGTCCACGACGGCGACCTGGAGATCATCGGGCAGCCCATCGACCTGCTCGGCGTCAACTACTACGCGCCGCTCGTCGTGCAGGCCCAGCCCAGCGAGCCCGCCGACCCCGCCTACCCGGGCAGCGACGGCGTGCTGTTCTGCACGGTGCCCACCGCCGTGACCGCCATGGGCTGGCCCATCGTGCCCGGCTGCCTGTCGCAGCTGCTGGGCCGGCTCACCCGCGAGTACCCCGGGCTCGAACTCATGATCACCGAGAACGGCGCCGACTTCGTCGACGTGGTGACCGGCGACGGCATCCACGACGTCGATCGCATCAGCTTCATCGAGGAGCACCTGCGCGCCCTGCGCGCCGCGCTCGACGCGGGCGCCAACGTACGCGGCTACCTCGCCTGGACGCTGCTCGACAACCTCGAATGGGTGGACGGCTACCAGCGCAAGTTCGGCCTCGTGCACGTCGACTTCGCCACCCAGCGGCGGCGCCTCAAGGACAGCGCCCTGTGGTACCGCGACGTCGTACGTCGCAACGGCCTGGCCGAGACCCCGCCCAAGCGCCCCACCCTGGAGACCGTGGCGGCCCGCGCCGGCGTCTCCCGCGCCACCGTCTCCCGCGTCGTCAACGGCGAGTCGTCGGTGAGCCCCGAGGTCAGGACCACCGTCATGCGGGCCGTCAACGAGCTCGGCTACGTGCCCAACCTGGCCGCCCGCAGCCTCGTCACCCGCAGGACCAACGCGGTCGCGCTCGTGCTGTCGGTGCCCAGGCAGGGCGGCGGCGACGCGCTGACCGCCGCCGTCGTCCAATACGTCACCAGCCTGCTCGAAGGCGCCGGCAAGCAGATCACGCTCATGCTCGCCGACACCGCCGAGAGCCACCGGCGCATCGTCGCCCACGTGGAGGCGCGGCTGGCCGACGGCGTCGTGCTGCTGCCGCCCGACCGGGCCGACACGCTGGCCGAGCGGCTGTCCCGCACCGGGGTGCCGGTCGTGCTGCTCGGCAAGCCGGAGATCGCGTCGCTGGTGCCGTACGTGGACGTGGACAACGCGGGCGGCGCGGCGGCGGCCACCGAGCACCTGCTGGAGCGGGGGCGGCGGCGCGTCGGCATGGTGTGCGGGCCGATGGACCTGGTGACCGTCCAGGACCGGCTGGCCGGGCACCGGGCGGCGCTGCGACGGGCGGGCCTGCAGCCGCACCTGGCGCCCGCCGACGACCTCACCAGGGCCGCGGGCGCCGATGCGATGCGGCGGCTGCTCGCCGACGACCCCGCGCTCGACGCCGTGTTCGCCGCCACCGACCAGCTCGGCATCGGCGCCATGCGGGCGCTGCGCGAGGCGGGGCGGCGGGTGCCGGACGACGTGGCGGTGGTGGGCTTCGACGACATCGACGCCGCCTCGGCCACCACGCCCGCGCTCACCACCGTCCGGGTGCCGGTCGCCGACCAGGCGCTGGCGCTGGCCCGGCTGCTGCTGTCGCGGCTGGAGGGCCGCCACACCACCTCGGTCGTGCTGCCCGCCCGGCTCGTCGTGCGCGGGTCGGCCTAGATCTGCCGCTCGAACAGCTCGGGGAAGACCTTCGACACCTTCGCCAGCAGGTACTCGCCGTACGTGCCGGTGAAGTCGACCTGGCCGTCCCAGCGGCGGCCCGGCGCGTACGGCAGGGGCGGCACCTCGCTGTCCCAGCCCGGGTCGAAGAAGAACGGGAAGCTGAGTCGCTCGTTGCCGCTGCGGTTGCGCACGCGGTGCGGCGTCGAGCGGTAGCGGCCGCCGGTGAGCTTGTCGAGCATGTCGCCGATGTTGCACACGAACGTGCCCTCCAGCGGCGGCGCCTCCACCCAGCCCGATCGCGTGTGCACCTGGAGGCCGCCGTTGGCGTCCTGGAGGAGGAGGGTGAGCAGGCCGTAGTCGGTGTGCTCGCCGACGCCCCACGTGTCGGCGTCGTCCGGCGGGCCAGGCGGGTAGTGGAAGATCCGGAACAGGATGGTCGGGTCGGCCGTGTAGCCCGTACGGAAGTAGCCCTCGTCCAGCCCCAGGCTGAGCGCGACGCCCGCCATGACCGCCTGCCCGACCTCCGTCATCCTGCCCAGGTAGTCCAGCACCGCCGCGCGCAGCTCGGGCACCTGGGCGGGGAACAGGTTGGGGCCGTGCAGCGGGCGCGGCCCTGGCGGCTCCTCGGCGCCGAAGTAGACGCCCTCCTTCAGGTCGGGCCGGCCCGAGGTCAGCTCGCCGCCGACCGGGAAGAAGCCGCGCCAGGCCCGGCCGCCGCGCTCCATCGCGATCTCCTGCTTGACCTCGTCGGGCAGCGCGAAGAAACGCCTGGCGGCGGCGTCGAGCCGGTCGATCAGCTCGGCGGGCACGCCGTGACCGCGGATGTAGAAGAACCCGCTGTCGCGGCAGGCCGCGCCGATCGCCTCGGCCACGGCCGCCTTGCCCGCTACGTTGCCCGCTACGTTGCCCGCTACGTTGCCCGCTTCGTTGCCCGCTTCGTTGCCGGGGCCTCCAGAGACGAGCGGGGACACGTCGATGATCGGCAAATCGCTCACGCGGCTCATTGTTCCCCCATTTCGCCCATCGGCGACGGCATCGAGGGCCCGGGATTTAGCATCGGAGTCAGCACCCCTCGTGCCCGCTGGGGAGGACCCATGCGTCCCATCCGCCGCAACCGCCGCGCCGGTTCCCGCGTGCCCGACCAGCCCGGTGACGAGGTCACCCGCATCGCGCCCGCCGTGGCGTACGAGGGCGACCTCTACCGCATGCCCGACTGGGCGCAGCGCCGCCGCGCAGAACGCGAGCTGGGCCGCGCCCACGCCGCCGACGGCCAGATCGACACGCTCACCCTGCAGACCGGCAGCGTGCCGCGCTTCCACGAGCTGGAGGACGAGCGGCTGGCCGAGCTGGCCGCCATCGAGGAGCGCACGGAGCAGGAGATCCAGCGGGCGCGGGCCGAGTTCGAGGGGCAGAAGATCCGCCTCGCGGAGTCGCAGCGGACCTTCGGCGAGGCCAGGCAGGCCCTGGACGAGACCCGGCGCCAGGTCGCCGAGCTGGAGCAGCCCAGCCGCCGCCCCGGCGACGGCCGGCCCAGCTCGATCGCGATCTCCGGCAGCCGCTGGCCGGTCGTCCGCCGCTGGCTGCCCGCCGCGCTCCTGCTGCTGCTCCTGCTGATCGTCGAGGTTCCGATCCTCTACCAGGTCATCCTGAGCTGGGGCGACAGCGTCGCGATGACCGCGCTGCTCGCCGCGGGCGCCGCCCTGATCATGCTGGTGGCCCCCCACATGTACGGCCGCGCGTTCCGTTCCTGGCAGGAGCACGGAAGCCCGGCCAAGGGCCGCTGGCTGCTCGTCCTCGCCGCGCTCGTGTGGCTCGGCCTCATCGTCGCCGTCGCCGTGCTGCGCCGCGACGCGCTCGTCCGGCCGCTGGTCGTGGACGGCGAGCAGATCGGGCCTGCCTCGGAGGGCGTCGGGTCGTTGCCCACCATGACCCTGCTGCTGGCCCTGCTGGTGGCCACCGCGCTCATCGCCGCCGACCTCGGCCGCCGCATGCACAACCCCAACGACCGGCGGCTGTGGGAGCTGCGGGCCAAGCGCGACGCCGAGGCCGCGGCGTGCGCCGCCGCGCAGGCCGCCTACCAGCGGGACGCGAGTTACGCCGAGAGCATCGCCCAATACCTGCAAGGGGCCGAGCGGCGGCGGGACGGGCGGTTACGCCGGCTCGACAGCGGCTTCGACAGCCTGGCCACGGCGTACCTGGGCGGCGTCGTGGAGGGGCTGCGGGACCCGGAGGCGGCGAGCTGGGCAGAACGGATCATCGCCCGCCGCCGCACCGCCTGACGGCCGCTGGGGCCCTGCCCGGGGCCCCAGCGGCTGCGGTCAGGACGTCGAGAACGTGAGCCAGTTGACGTTGACGAAGTCGGCCGGCTGCCCGGAGGAGAAGGTCAGGTACACGGTGTGCGTGCCCGTCACCCCCGAGATGTTGGCGGGGATCGTCCGCCAGCTCTGCCAGCCGCCCGTGTTGGCCAGGGCGAAGTCACCGATGGGCGGCGCCGTGGGGCTGTCCAGCCTGACCTGGACGAGCCCGCTCACCCCCGCCGCCGCGCCCGACGCCACCCTGGCCTTGAACTGGGTGGCGGGCGTCGAGCCGAACTTCACGCCGTCGTAGCGCAGCCAGTCGCCGTTGGCGATGGCGCCGACGTTCTGGCCGCCGCCCGAGTCGGTGGTGGTCTCCACGATCGTGCCCGACTGGGCCGAGTAGCGCTCGGCCTGGATGGTCGAGCGGGCGTCGACGTCGCCGGGCGGGTCGGTCGGCGGGTCGGTCGGGTCGGTGCCGCCGCCACCGCTCTGCCAGACCGCCACGTAGTCGACCACCATCGGCCGGCCCGGCACGGTGGCCGCGGTCGGCGTCTGGCCGCCGAGCGCGTTCGGGAACGCGCCGCCCATCGCCACGTTGAGCAGCAGGAAGTAGCCGGCGTGGCCGGTCATGTTGTTCCACGTGGTCGCGTCGAACCTGGACTGGCTCAGGCTGTGGAACAGCTGGCCGTCCACGTACCAGCGGAGCTGGTTGGGCGAGACGCTGCGGTCCCACTCGAAGCGGAAGGTGTGGAAGGCCGACTGGCAGGTCGAGCCGGGGCAGGCGCGGCTGGCGCTCAGGCCGTTGGTCTCCTCGCACGGGCCGCCGGGGTTGACGCCGCAGTGGAGCACGCCCCAGACGGAGTTGAGCCCGTTGACGTTCTCCATGATGTCGAACTCGCCGATGGCCGGCCAGTTCCAGTAGTTACCCCGGTACGGGGCCCCGAGCGCCCAGAACGCCGGCCAGTAGCCGAGGGCGGCCTGACCGGTCACGTTCGGCATCTGCAGGCGGCTCTCGATGCGCAGGATGCGGCCGTCGGCGGGCTTGAAGTCGGCGCGCCTGGTCTCGATGCGGGCGGAGGTCCACTCGCCCGACGAGCTGCGCAGCGGGGTGATGCGCAGGTTGCCTGAGCCGTCGAGGCTGAGGTTGGCGGTGCTGTCGGTGTAGCGCTGGATCTCGCCCGTTCCCCAGTTGCCGGGGCCGCCAGGGTAGCCGTGGCCGGTGTCGATGATCCAGTTGCTGGAGGAGGGAAGGGTGCTGGCCGGGCCGTTGAAGTCGTCCGCCCAGACCAGCGACCAGCCGGACGGGGTGGCGGGGACGGAGGCCGATGCGCTGGTGGCCACCTGGACGAGCAGGCCGCCGAGTGCGGCCAGCGCCGCGGCGACCGCCGCCAGGCGGCGCCTGTGCCTGTTCACACGGGTCATCATCGCTCCATGGGGGGTGCGGAGGGACGTGAGAGAGCGCTCTCTCCGCAGTGTGGACGCTGGGCTTACCTGCTGTCAACATTCCGCACGCCCTTCCTGACTCCCTTGTGAAAAGCGCCTGGGCTGACGTGCGGAGAGCGCTCTCGCAGGCTCAGAGCAGGTCGACCGTGGCCGCGCCCGCCGCCTCGAACGACTCCCGCCAGAACCCCTCCAGCAGCGGGAACCGGTCGGGGCTCGACGTCTTCGCGCGCAGGAAGCCGTGCACCACCACCGAGTATCCGGACATGTCGGGCAGCAGCCCGCCGTCCCGCAGCTCCTTGATCTTCTGCTGGCGGCCGTCCTCGCTCAGGTTCAGGCGGTTGACGTCCAGCTCGCCCCGGTTGTCGATCAGGTCGCTGAACACGATGACCTGGTGCGGCCGGTCCGGCTGCCGCCGCGCGTCGAGCTGCTTGACCAGGTAACGGAGGGCGCCCAGCACGTCGGAGCCATCGCCCTCCGTGGGGCAGTCGAACAGCGCCACCGCCCTCGGCAGCACCTCCCGCATCCTGTGCTGCCTGACCCGCTCCTCCACCACCGGGTTGTCGTTGGGGTTCTCCGCCCGGGTGGCCGCCAGGGAGACCGGGCCCTGGCGGCACGTGCTGCTCTCCGAGCTGCCGGTCACCGCCGCGAACCCGATCCAGTCGCACCCGCCGGCGAAGGCGGGGAGCTTCGAGGTGACGTCGTTCCTGGACGTGGCGGGGTCGGCGTACGTGGTGGAGTCCACGATCGCCCCGCACACCGCGCGGGGCTCCGTCCCGCACCCCGCCACCACCCCACCCGCCAGCACCAGCCCGCTGAGCGCGGCCACCGCCCTCCGCACTCCCGCCATCAGCCACTGTCCTCAGGGGTCTCGGGCGGGGGAGTCAGCTCGGGGGGCGGGACCCCGGCGTGCCAGGCCTCGATGCGCTCCTCGACCTCGCGCAGGATCCGCCCGATCTCCTCGCGCCCCGCCACCGCCGCCTCCCCGGCCCCGGTCATGGCGACGACCTCGCCCTTCCACAGGGGCGGGATCTCCTCCTTGCGCGGATGAGCGCGTAACACCCCGCTCTTGTACGCCGCGATCAGCAGCTCGGCCCTGGCGTGCACCGCCTCCACCTCGTGGTCCCGCTCGATCAGCGCGCTCTCCCACTCCTGCGTGAGGTGCTCGATGCGGGCGCGGGCCCGCTGCACGGCGGCCTCCGACCCCTCGACGACCGCGCGCCGCCGCGCCTCCTCCCGCCGCGCCCTGGCCTCGGCGATCGAGATGAACGGGTCGGGGTCGTCGGGCGCCGGCAGGGCGTGCCCGTTGGGCGGCGGCGGCCGGGTGCCGGACCTGCCCAGCTCGCGCAGGATCGTCTCCCGCTCGCCCAGCGCCCGCTCCAGCAGCGCCGTACGCGTGGCCGCCAGCCGCCGGTCCACCAGCGTGACCTCCTCGCGGGCCTGAGCCCTGACCTCGGAGACGTACGCGGGCTGGAACTCCGGGTCGGTGAACTCGCCGAGAGGGTGCAGGAGCGCGTCCCGCATCCCGCGGCGGCGCGCCTCCTCCCGCTCGGCCGGCGGATCGTGCCGCCTGAACAGCCGTGGCAAGAACGCCATCCGCCTCTCCCAGGCCCGAGGTGCTCCTCAACCCAGCCTAAGTGGCCGAAAGGCCCGCGTGACAGGAAAAAGCCGCGGCGCCGCACCCGTGGGGTACGGCGCCGCGGCGGGAGCTGCGGTCGGGCGTCGGGTCAGCCCTTCTCCGCCTCTCCCGTGGCCTGCTCGAGGGCGTCTTCAGGGGAGGCCTCCAGGTCCTGCTCAGCGTCGGCACTGGCCTGGGCGGACGCCTTGTCCAGGCGCACCCAGCTCGTCACGCTCTCGACGGCGAACAGCACGAACAGGTACGCCGTCAGCACCGCGAGCACCGGCGTCACCGCACCGAACGCCGCACCGACACCGATGATGGCCAGCCGCAGCTCCCAGCCGAGACCGGCGCGGAAGACCCAGGCGGGCGGCCAGATGCTCTGCCGGGTGCGGTAGACGGTGTCGTAGGTGTGGTAGCCGACGACGTAGACCAGCACGAACAGCAGCCACTTCGGCGCGTCCGCGGCCAGGCCGATCGCGATGATGGTGAAGAACTCGGCGCCGCGCACCAGCGGCGGGGTGAGCCAGTCGAAGCGGCCCAGGTGGTCGCGCGACGTCGTGGGCAGCACGAGCAGCAGCACGACGGCCACGGGCAGCAGGAGGATGGGGCCCGGCTCCAGCAGCCCGGCGACCGTGATGGCGACCACGGCGAGCAGGGCGACGAGCGTGGTGGGCACGGGTGGCAGGCCGGCCCCGATCCGGGTGGACAGGGCGTGGGCGAGCGGGCCGTCGTCCCGATAGGCGACGAGCCGGGCGGTCTGGATGCGGCGGCGCTCCTCGTCGGGATCCGGCGTGGGGGTGGCCATGGCCTGCGGGTGGGTGATCATACGAGCGACCTCATGAGGCGTCCGGTGAGGGTGTAGGCGGCGGCGACGCAACCCCAGATCACCAGCGTGATGAAGGTGATCCGGGCGTCGAAGAGGGCGGCGGTGATCGCGATGGCCGCGAAACGCTCGCCGATGGGGAAGACGATCATCTTACGCGCCCAGTGGACAGCGCGGTACTTGCCCGCCTTCGTCCACATCTTGAGCATGCCTCGGACACCCTGGCTCCGCTCCACCTTACGGGTGCTGAGCGCCTGCCGCAGCTCGCGGTCGTCGGCGGAGTCGAGGGGGATCGAGGGGAGGGGGGACGGCGGCTTGCGGCGGCGGGCGGCGCCGAAGGAGAAGTCGAGCAGGTGGCGTACGGACTGCAGGCCGATCGCCGCGAGCGCGAGAATCCAGATCTCGTCGCCGTGGCCGGAGACCACCCAGCCGATGGCCAGGCCGGCGAAGACGACGTATTCCTTGAACCGGTCGAACGTGGCGTCCAGCCATGCCCCCAGCACGCCGAACTTGCGGGCGTAACGGGCGACCTGGCCGTCGACGCAGTCGAAGACGAAGGCGAAGTAGATCAGCACGCCGCCCGCCACCATCCAGGGCCGGTCGCCGGTCGCGAAACAGGCGGCGGCCGCCACGCCGAGCGCGATGGAGATCAGCGTGACCTGGTTGGGGGTCAGGCCGCGCCGGGCGGCCCAGCGGGCGATGTAGCGGGAGTAGGTGGAGACGAAGTACGTGGTGAAGAAGCCGTCGGCGCCCTTGACCGCGTTGTTGAGCCTGGAGCGGTCTTCGTCCATGCCGGCCATCTCGGCGCCGGCCTCGTTGATCTCCTCCTGGGTGGTGACCCGGCGGTAGAACAGGTCGCGGCGGCCGCGGATGCCGACCGACACGCCGTTGCGTACGAGGCCGAAGACGATGAGCTGCATCAGGTCGTCGTCGGCACCGAAGCGGTGCGCCATGTCGGCGAGCTCGCGGCACGTCTGCGCGAGCACCGGCGCGTTGCGCGCGCTGATGTGCAGCGGGCCGAGCACCACGCCGTTGGGCCTGGTCACCGCGTGGTTGGCGGTGCCGACCGAGACGACGCGCGACTTGCCGATGCGCACCCGCACCGGCAGCCCTTCGACGCGGTTGAGCCCGATCTCCGGCTCGGCCTCGTCGATGGGGATGCGGTCTCCGGGACCCTCGTCCTCGGTGACGGGCTCCTCCGGCCCGGTCTCCTCCTGGCCGTTGTCCTCCGTCACCCCCGTACGCGGCTCTTTCGCGACGAGCGCCAGCGCACCGCGCTTGGACTTGGTGATCTGGTAGATCAGCTCGTCGTGGACGACAGAGTTCTCCGGGATGAGGAACAGGCTCTCCGTTGCTGACTCGGCGACGTCGGCCACGGCGCGCAGAGCGGCGGCCACATCGCCCGTCTGGACCGTCGCGAAACGCGGGTCCATTGATGAGAGCTGGCCGCGCAGGCGCTCGGCGACGGTGGGATTACCGGGCAGCGCGGCCAGCCTCAGGCCGGTCGGAGAGATGTCGGGGCCGGGCGAAGCACCCAGCAGGACCACGCGGGTCATGACTCCCTTTCGAGGCGGTAGCGGGGGGTTGAACAACGGGTAATGCGGGGACAGGCGTCAAAGTCTAGTGAGAGTGACGCAAAGTCGCGTCACCAGAGCATGACCGTAACGTCTCGTCCGTCGGTATACAGGTCGGCCGTAAGATGTGCGAGTGAGTCTCTACCGTGACGAAGGCGTGGTTCTACGCACTCAGAAGCTCGGTGAGGCCGACCGCATCGTCACCATCCTGGCCAAGCGCACCGGCAAGATCCGCGCGGTGGCGAAGGGGGTCCGTCGCACGACCTCACGCTTCGGGGCAAGGCTGGAGCCGTTCACGCACGTCGACCTGCAGCTTCACACCGGACGCACGCTCGACGTCATCACCCAGGCGGAGACGATCAGACCCTACGGAGAGGCGCTGGCCGTCGACTACCCCCGCTACACCGCCGGCAGCGCGATGCTCGAGACCGCCGACCGGCTGACGCAGGGGGAGAAGGAGCCGGCGCTGCGGCAGTTCCTGCTGCTCGTGGGCGGGTTGCGCACCCTCGCCGACCGCGGGCACGAGGCCCGGCTGGTGCTCGACGCCTACTTCCTGCGCTCCCTGGCCGTGGCCGGCTACGCGCCCGCCCTCGACGCGTGCGCCAAATGCCAGGCGCCCGCGATCAGGGCGTTCGCCATCGTCGCAGGTGGCGTGGTGTGCGGAGGCTGCAAGCCGGCCGGCGCCGTGGTGCCCGCCGGTGAGACCATCGGGCTCATGACGGCGCTGCTGCGCGGCGACTGGGCCACCGCCGACGCTTCGGAGTCACGCCATCGCAGCGAGTGCAGCGGCCTGGTCGCCGCCTATCTGCAATGGCACCTCGAACACGGAATACGCTCTCTCCGACACGTCGAAAGGGAGCCCGCGTGAACGTACGACCACCGTCCCCGCACCCGTCGGGGGCGACCCCGCCGCCCATTCCGCGAGAGCTGGTGCCCCAGCACGTCGCCATCATCATGGACGGCAACGGCCGCTGGGCCAAGGCCCGTGGACTGCCCCGCACCGAAGGCCACAAGGCGGGCGAATCCTCGCTCTTCGACGTCATCGAAGGGGCCCTTGAGCTGGGCATCCCCTACCTGAGCGCCTACGCGTTCTCCACCGAGAACTGGAAGCGCTCGCCCGACGAGGTGCGCTTCCTCATGGGCTTCAACCGCGACGTCATCAGGCGGCGGCGCGACGAGCTGCACGCCATGGGCGTACGCGTGCGGTGGGCCGGCCGGCCGGGCCGGCTGTGGAAGAGCGTCATCTCGGAGCTCCAGGCCGCCGAGGAGATGACGACGGCCAACCGCAAGCTCACATTGCAATTCTGTGTCAATTACGGCGGGCAGGCCGAGATCGTCGACGCGGCACTGAAGCTGGCCGCCGACATCGCCGCCGGCCGCGTCAAGCCCGGCAAGGTCAATGAGAAGGTCTTCGCCCGCTACCTCGACGAGCCGGAGATCCCGCCGGTCGACCTGTTCATACGGTCGTCGGGCGAGCAGCGCTTCTCCAACTTCCTGCTCTGGCAGTCGGCCTACGCCGAGATGGTCTTCCTCGACCGCCTCTGGCCCGACTTCGACCGCCGCGACCTGTGGGAAGCCTGCGAAATCTTCGCCAAGCGCGATCGCCGCTACGGCGGCGCCCTCCCCAACCCGGTCTGACCTCGGAGCCCTTGAGGGCGGCCTTCCGTCCCGCCGCCCTCCAGACGAGCTCAGGCCCGCCGATCACAGCTGCGCCTGATTCGGCGGCACACGCGGGCTCCTGCCACGGCTCTCATGAGGTGGAGAGGACGGTTCTCGGAGGGCTGGCGCCGATGGCCGGTGGCGCCGGATGGGGTGACGCGAGCCCCGGCGGTGCGGGCCGAGGTGGCGGGGGTGGGCTGGGCCACGCCGGGCAGCCAGTCGACGGACACGCCGCACAGGTCGGCGATGCGCGCGAGGTCGAGCGAGGTGAACCTGCGGACGCCCGACGACGACTTGGACACCTTCGGGGCGTCCAGCCCCGCTTTCCAGGCGCAACGAGCGGCTCGTTCGCGGGTTCGAGCGTGGTTCGAGTACGGGTCAGGCGCGGCGGCGGGCG
Organism: Nonomuraea sp. NPDC049504; assembly: GCF_040676845.1. Taxonomy (NCBI): domain Bacteria; kingdom Bacillati; phylum Actinomycetota; class Actinomycetes; order Streptosporangiales; family Streptosporangiaceae; genus Nonomuraea; species Nonomuraea sp. NPDC049504. Next base: position 66,430 of record NZ_JBFAPT010000020.1, on the reverse strand, counting down.
CGGTAGGCGGCTACGTGCATGCGGTTGCCGCAGGTGCGGCTGTCGCAGTAGACGCGGGAGCGGTTGCGGGACTCGTCGACGAAGACGCGGTCGCAGTCGGGGGCCGAGCAGGTGCGCAGGCGTTCGGCCTCGCCTTCGACCAGCAGGTGCGCCAGGGCGACGCCGCAGTCGGCGGCCACGTGTTCGGCGAGGCTGGCGTCGGCGGCGAAGTAGTGGACGTGCAGCGGGTGGCCGTCGTGCTCGGTGAGGCGGGGCGTGATGCGGGTCTCGGCGAGCAGGGCGTTGAGGGTGCGTACGGCCGTGGGCTGGTCGGGGGCGGTGAAGACACGGTGGAACGCCTCCCGCACCATGCGGACCTGGCCGAGGTCGCGGGCGGTGATCTTGTCGATGCCGCTGACTTGGCGTGACTCCACGAACGCCTGGAGGTCGTCCAGGCCGGCCAGTCCTTCGTCGCCTCCGGTGGAAGGCGAGGTGTTGACCAGCTCGACGACGGTGGCCAATGCATGCACCATGTCATGGCCAAACGGCATGTTGACTCCTGTCCGCGCCGGGATCTAGCGTGGTCGCAGCGTATCTCCTATACGGGACTTCGGGGGTTTCGGTGAGCGCACATCGCCGTATCGTGCTGATCGCGATCGCCGGAGCGCTCATCATCTCCACCTCGGCCCCCTTGGTCCGGCTGTCCGAGGTGTCGCCCGCCACCTCGGCGGTGTTCCGCTGCGCGTACGCCGTACCTCCGCTGCTGTTCCTCGCCTGGCGCGAACGGCGCAGGCTGGGGCCCCTGCCGCGCAGGGCGTTGCCCGCGGCGTGGGCGGCGGGCGTGGCGTTCGCGTTCGACCTGCTGTTCTGGCACCACGCGATCGACTACGTGGGGGCGGGCCTCGCGACCGTGCTGGGCAACCTGCAGGTGTTCCTGGTGGCGTTCGCGGCGTGGGGGCTGTTCGGTGAGCGGCCGTCCACCCGCCTCATGCTCGGTACGCCGGTCGTCTTCACCGGCGTCGTGCTGATCTCCGGGGTGTTCGACAGCGCCGCCTACGGCAGCGACCCGCTCAAGGGGGTGCTGGCGGGGCTGGCGACGTCCGTGTCGTACGCCGTGTTCCTGCTGCTGATGAAGGGCGGCGGGGGCGATCGCGCGGCCGGGCCGCTGGCGCACGCGACCGTGGTGGCCACCGTCGTCATGGCGGTGCTGAGCCCGCTGTTCGGCGGCGCCGACCTGGTGCCCACCTGGCCGGGTCACTGGTGGCTGCTGCTGCTCGCGCTGGGGCCGCAGGTGCTCGGGTGGTCGCTGATCACGTACTCGCTGCCGCGCCAGCCCGCCGCGCTGACCGCGCTGCTGCTGCTCATCCAGCCCATGACGACGGTGGCGATCGGCGCGCTCGCGCTGGGCGAGCGGCCGTCGGTGCTGCAGCTCGCCGGGTGCGCGGTGATCGTGCTGGGTGTCCTGTACGGCTCCCGTCGCACCCCGTCACCCGAGCAGGCCGGGGAACCGGGTCAAGCGACCGGGCGGCCGGGTGCGGACGCGGTACGGGAACCGGACGCGAGGCCGGAACCGGACGCGGTGCCGGTGCGGGCGGCCGAGGAGCCGGGCGCGGGGCCGGTCAGCTCGACCTGACCGCCGTCGAGCAGCCCGCGCAGGTGCCGAACACCTCGACCGTGTGCGTGATCTCGGTGAAGCCGTGCTCGCTGCCCACCATCTCCGCCCACCGCTCGACGGCGGGCCCCGCCACCTCGACCGTGCGCCCGCAGCGGCGGCACACCAGATGGTGGTGGTGGGTGTCGGTGGCGCAGGCGCGGTAGACGGACTCGCCGTCGTCGGTGCGCAGCACGTCGACCTGGCCGCCGTCGGCCAGGGCCTGGAGCGCGCGGTAGACGGTCGTCAGCCCGATCTTGGCGCCGTGCAGGCGCATCTCGGCATAGACGTCCTGCGCGCTGCGGAACCCCTCGCTCCTGCGCAGGGTGTCATGCACGGCATCGCGCCTCGTCGTCATGCGACCTCCTCGATGCGCAGCTTTGGCCGCTCGCTCAATGTCGACTCCTGGGTACGCCCTCGACGTACGAATTTACCGACCCCGAGCGCCAGGACGAAGCCGGCGAGCGCAAGAAGCACGATCGCGGCCCCCGGCGGCACCTTGGCGGAGTAGGTGGAGGCGAGCAGGCCGCCCACGGAGGCGAGCACCCCGAACAGCATGGCCAGCCCCATCGTGGTACGGAACCCGCGGGTGAGCTGCTGGCTGGTGGCCACGGGGATCACCATGAGGGCGCTGACGAGCAGCAGGCCGACCACGCGCATGGCGATGACCACGGTGAGCGCGGCGGTGACGGCGATGAGCAGGCTCAGGAACCGTACGGGCAGGCCGCTGGCCTTGGCCATCTCCTCGTCCTGGCAGAGCACGAACAGCTCCCTGCCGAAGATCAGGACGACCGCGAGCACGGCCACGGCGAGCGCGGCGACCACCCAGATGTCCTCGACGGTGACGCTGGCGATGGCGCCGAACAGGTAGGAGTTGAGCTTGGCGTTGCTGCCGCCGGGCGCGATGGCCATGAGCATGACGCCGCCCGCGATGCCGCCGTAGAACATCAGCGCCAGCGCCACGTCGCCGCTGGTGCGCCCGCGCGCCCTGACCAGCTCGATGGCCACGGCGCCGGCGATGGACACGAGAACGGCGGTGAGCACGGGCGCGCTGCCGGTCAGGAACCCCAGCGCGACGCCGGTCAGCGCGATGTGGCCGACGCCGTCGCCGAGCAGCGCCAGCCTGCGCTGCACGATGAACGTGCCCACGGCGGGCGCGCAGAGCCCGACCAGCAGCGCCGCGATGAGCGCGAGCTGGAAGAGCTGTTCCTGCAGAAGTTCGAAGATCACCTTGGTTCCCCTTGCCACCCGGTCAGCGGGCCGCCGACGGGTTCGGCGGCGTGCGGGTGCTGGTGCTCGTGTCCCGGCCGCGCGCACTCGCCCTCGGGCCGGGGCGGCCGCCCGTCGTGGGCGACGCGGCCCTCGCGGATCACCACGCCGCGCGTGATGATCGGCTCCAGCGGGCCCAGCTCGTGGGCCACCAGGACGACCGTCTTGCCCTCGCGGACCAGCCCGCCCAGGGTGTCGGCGAGCAGCTGCTGGGTGTCGGCGTCCACGCCGGCGGTGGGTTCGTCCATCACGTACGTGTCGGGCTCCCCGGCCAGCGCGCGGGCGATGAGCACCCGCTGCTGCTGGCCCCCCGACAGCGACTGGACGGGGTCGCCGGCCCGGTCCGCCAGGCGCACGGCCTCGAGGGCGCTCGCCACGGCCGCCTTGTCGGCCGCGCTCGTCCTGCGCAGGCGGCGCTGCCTGGCGACGCGGCCGGAGGCGACCACCTCGCGGACGGTCGCGGGCACGCCGCCGCCCACCTGGAGGCGCTGCGGCACGTAGCCGATGCGCCACCAGTCGCGGAACCTGGCCGGCGGGGTGCCGTACATCAAGGTCGTGCCGCCGGTCAGCGGCGTGAGGCCGAGCAGCGCGCGGACCAGCGTCGACTTGCCCGAGCCGTTGGCGCCGAGCAGGGCCACGACCTCCCCGGGACAGACGGTCAGGTCGATCCCTCGAAGGACGGGCTTGCCATCGAAGGTGACCCGGCCGCCGGTCATCGCGAAGGCCGTTTCCGTCATGACGTACACCCCAGTGCTGTTTGTAGGGTTTTGAGGTTATCGCGCATGGCTGAGACGAAGTCGCCCGAGGGCTTGCTCTCCAGCGGGTCGAGCACCGCCGTCTTGGCGCCGACCTGGCTCGCCAGCACCTCGGCCACCTTCGGGCTGACCAGGGACTCGGTGAAGATGGTGGTGACGCCCTCCGCCTTGGCCAGCTTGCCGACCTCCGACAGGCGGGTGGGGGAAGGCTCGGTCTCGGGGTCGAGCGTGATGCCGACCTGCTTGAGCCCGTAGCGGTCGGCGAGGTAGCCGAACGCCTCGTGCGCGGTCACCATCGTCTTGGTGCGGCACGCGCCGAGGCCCTTGGAGAACTCCTGGTCGAGGGTGCCCAGCGTGGCGGCCGTCTTGGCGGCGCGGTCCTTGTAGCCCTGGGCGTGCGCGGGGTCGGCGGTGGCGAGCCGCTCCCCGAGCTTGGTGGCGACGGTGGCCAGGCGGGCGGGGTCGAGCCAGATGTGCGGGTCGTACGCGACCTCGTGGTCGTGCTCTTCCCCGGCGTGCTCCTCCTCGTGCTCACCCGCGGGGATCGTCTGGACGGCCGTGGCGGCGTCGAAGCTCGTCTCCGGGTCCACGGCGTCGTCCACGGCGGGCTGGATGCCCTTGATGTAGACGGTGAGTGCGGCGTTCTTCAGCTGGGTGACCTGCTGGATGCCCAGCTCCAGGTCGTGCGGCTCGACGCCGGGGGCGGTCAGCACGCTCACCTGGGTGTCGGATCCTCCGATCTGCTCGCTCAGCCACTGCAGCGGGTAGAAGGCGGCGATCACTTCGGGCTTGCCGCCCTCGGACCCGGCGGAGGTGTCCGCCGTACCGGAACCGCAGGCAGTGGTGGTGAGCAGCGCGGCTGTGGCCAGCAGGCCGACAGTCCACGACCGGGAAAATCCTGACATCATGTGAGTCAGTATGCGCCAAAATGAAAATGGTTGTCAAAATCCCCCGAGTCGGGACGCTTCAGGGGGTGACGGCCTGGCTGGCGCCATCCGGCGACTTCCCCACCGCACGTGGTGCGGTCCCTTTGAGAAGGAAGGGAAGTGACCCCGCGAGGGAGCCGCCGTCGCCTGGAGGAGCGGCGGGAGCGGAGCGACCAGAGCGGGGGAAGGCGGTGGCGTCAGGGGCGACCGAGCCCGCCGCACGGAGTGCGGCAATGAGACAGGTGGGATGCCGCCGTCGCCTGGAGGAGCGGCGGGAGCGGAGCGACCAGAGCGGGGGAAGGCGGTGGCGTCAGGGGCGACCGAGCCCGCCGCACGGAGTGCGGC
>NZ_JBFAPT010000020.1:0-61407 GCF_040676845.1 Nonomuraea sp. NPDC049504 | reverse complement strand
GCAATTAGACAGGTGGGATGCCGGACGGCGGCGCTGGGGGCCCGGCGCCGCCGTCGGCATCCCGTCATCACCTCGGTGATCGTGCGTCGGCAGAGCCGTTGCCGGCGCCCGAGGTGACGCTTGTACGGGCGCTCAGCCGGCGTTCACCCGTGTAGACGTTCATCGAGTTCCCGCGCAGGAACCCGATGAGCGTCAGTCCCTCGTCGGCGGCCAGCTCGACGGCGAGCGAGGACGGCGCCGAGACCGCGGCGAGCACCGGTATCCCGCCCATGACGGCCTTCTGCACCAGCTCGAACGACGCCCGCCCCGACACCATGAGAACGGTGCCGCGCAGCGGCAGCCGCCCTTCGCGCAGCGCCCAGCCGAGCAGCTTGTCGACGGCGTTGTGCCGGCCGACGTCCTCGCGTACGCACAGCGGCTCACCGTCGGCCGTGAACAGGCCGGCCGCGTGCAGGCCCCCGGTCCTGTCGAAGACCCGCTGGGCGGCGCGCAGCCGGTCCGGCAGGGCAGCGACAGTCGACTGCGCCAGCTCGACCGGGTCGTCTCCCGCGCTCCAGCGAGCCACTGTGCGTACGGCCTCCAGCGACGCCTTCCCGCAGACGCCGCACGAGGAGGTGGTGTAGAAGTTGCGCGGCTCAGGCTCGGGCACGCCGGGGGCGAGCCGTACGTCGAGGACGTTGTAGGTGTTCAGCCCTTCGACGGTGGCCCCGGCGCAGTAGCGGATGGTGGAGATGTCGCCCGGCGACCCCACGGCACCCTCGCTGACGAGGAACCCGGCCGCCAGGTCGAAGTCGTCGCCCGGCGTGCGCATGGTGACGGTCAGCGGGGTGCCGTTGAGCCGGATCTCCAGCGGCTCCTCGGCGGCCAGCGCGTCGACCTTGCGCACGCGGGCGGCGTCCTTCACCCGCAGGATGCGCTTCTTGACGGTGACCCTAGACATATCCGTACCCGAAGCGTCCCTTGACGCAGAGGTTGCCCTTCGTGACGGGGTTGTCGTGCGGCGAGGTCACCTTGACGATCTTGTTGTCCTGGACGTGCAGGGTGAGGTTGCAGCCGACGCCGCAGTAGCTGCAGACGGTGGTGGTCTCGGCCTGGCGGGACTCGTCCCAGGTGCCGTCGGCGCGCATGTCGTACTCGGTCTTGAACGACAGCGCCCCGGTGGGGCAGACCTCGACGCAGTTGCCGCAGTAGACGCAGGCCGAGTCGGTGAGCGGGGCGTCGAACTCGGTGGAGATCTCGGCGTCGAAGCCGCGCCCGGCGACGGAGATGGCGAAGGAGTTCTGCCACTGGTCGCCGCAGGCGTCCACGCACTTGTAGCAGAGGATGCATTTGCTGTAGTCGCGGACGTAGAGGTCGTTGTCCACCTTGGCGGGCTGCTCGACGGTGGCGGCCTCGTCGCCGAACCTGGCGGGGTCGGCGCCGTACTCCTCGGTCCACTCGGCGGCGCGCGGCGTGGTGGACAGGTCGACCGACGAGCCGAGCAGTTCGAGCACGACCTTGCGGCTCTGGCGGGCCCGCTCGGTGTCGGTGCCGACCTTCATGTTCGGCTCGGCCTTCCTGGAGCAGGCGGGCGCCAGCGTCCTGGCGCCCTCCACCTCCACGACGCAGACCCGGCAGGCGTTCTTCGGGGTGAGCGTGTCGCCGTAGCAGAGGGTGGGCACGTCCTTGCCCGCCGCCTGGCAGGCGTCGAGGATCGTGGAGCCCTCCGGCACCCGTACGGTCTCGCCGTCGATCTCGACGTCGATGAGCCGGCGGGGCGGCTGGAGCGGGATCATTTGAACACTCCCAGACGGTCGATGGCCGATTCGACGGCGTTCCAGGCGGTCTGCCCGAGGCCGCAGATGGAGGCGTCGCGCATGGTCTGCCCGACCTCGCGCAGCAGCACCAGGTCGGGGTCGTCGTCCCGGCGCGGCTCGTTCGGATCGACGCGGCGGGTGAGGCGGTGCAGTGCCTCCTCCTGCCGTACGGTGCCGACCCGGCAGGGCACGCACTGCCCGCAGGACTCGTCGCGGAAGAACTCCGCGATGCGCAGCAGCAGCGCCTTGAGGTCGACGGAGTCGTCGATGACGAGCACCACGCCGGAGCCGAGGGTGGCGCCGGCGTTCCTGGTGCCCTCGAAGGTGAGCGGGATGTCGAGGTCGGTGACGAACGCCCCGGCGGCGCCGCCGAGCAGCACGGCCCTGGTGGTGCCGGTGGTGCCGGCCAGGTCGAGCAGCTCGCGCAGGGTGGCGCCGAAGGTCAGCTCGTACACGCCGGGCCGTTCGACCGCGCCGGAGACGCAGAACAGCTTGGGCTCGGCCGCCGCGTACGCCGGCGCGCCGCGCTCCAGGATCGGCAGCACGTTGACCAGCGTCTCGACGTTGTTGACCACGGTCGGCTTGCCGAACAGCCCCTTCTCCACGGGGAAGGGCGGTTTGCTGCGCGGCTCGCCGCGCCGCCCCTCGATGGAGTTGAAGATCGCGGTCTCCTCGCCGCAGATGTACGCCCCCGCGCCTCTGCGCAGCTCGATGTCGAACGACAGCCCCTTGCCGAGGATGTCGTCGCCGAGCAGCCCACGGGAGCGGGCGGTGGTGATGGCGTGCTGGAGCCGCGCGGTCGCCCTCGGGTACTCGCCCCTGATGTAGAGGTAGCCCTTGGTGCAGCCGGTGGCGTACGCGGCGACGGTCATCGCCTCGATGAGCGCGTACGGGTCGCCCTCCATCACGACCCGGTCCTTGAACGTGCCCGGCTCGCTCTCGTCGGCGTTGCACACGAGGTAGTGGGGGTGGTCGGGCTGGCGGGCGGTGGCCTCCCACTTGCGGCCGGTGGGGAAGGCGGCGCCGCCCCTGCCGACCAGGCCCGACTCCAGCACCTCGCGGATCACCCCGGTCGGCCCGAGCTCGAAGGCGCGGCGCAGCGCGGTGTAGCCGCCGGCCGCCCGGTAGTCGTCGAGGCTGGCCGGATCGACCTGCCCGACGCGGCGCAGCAGCACCAGGCCGGGGTCGCCGGACTGCGGCACGGCCTCCTTGACGGGCGTCTCGCCGGCGACGTGCACGGCGGGCGCGTGGCCGTTGGTGCCGGGCGTGGTGCCGGTGATGGTGGTGATCGTGTCGGGGGTGGCGGGGGCGTACACCTCGGCCCGGTGCGGCACGCCGGCCTCCAGGGCGAGCGCGGCGGGGGCCCGCTCGCACAGGCCGAGGCAGGGGCTCTCCTGCCAGTCCTTGCCGGGCGGGCCGAAGCGCTCGCGTACGCGGTCGCACACGGCCTTGGAGCCCTTGGCCTGGCAGGCCAGGTCGGTGCAGACGTGCAGCACCCGCTTGGGCCGCTCCTCGACGGAGAGCAGCGAGTAGAACGTGGCCACGCCGTACGCCTCGGCCGGCGGCACGTTGAGCCGGCGGCAGATGTAGTCGAGCGCGCCCTCGCTGATCCACCCGACACGGTCGTTGACCGCGTGCAGGGCGGGCAGCAACTGGTCGCGCGCCTCCTCGGCGCGGACGGCCATGCGCAGGTCGGCGTCGGTACGGCTGCCGCCGGTCCACGCGGAGGCGGGCGGGCCGAGCAGGTCGTCGACCGCCGCGCGCTCCTCGTCGGTGGGCTTGGCGTCGCGGAATCTCAGATCCATGTGGTCACCCGGCCTTGACGAGCTTCTCGACCCTGACCGCGGCAGCTTTGAACTCCGCCGTCCCCGAGATCGGGTCCGTGGCCTCGATCGTCAGGGAGTTGGTGTCGACCTCGTCGGGGAAATGGAACGTCATGAACACCAGCCCGGGTCTCAGCCCAGGGTCGATGTGGACGGGCGCGACCACCGAGGCCCGCCGGGAGGTGATCCGCACCTCCTCGCCGGCCACGACGCCGAGCTTCTCGGCGTCCTCGGGGCACAGCTCGATCGTCTCGCCGCGGCGCAGCGGCGAGGCGAACCCGGAGGACTGCACGCCCGTGTTGTAGGAGTCGAGCCGCCGCCCGGTCGTCAGCCGCAGCGGGTACTCCTCGTCCACCAGGTCCACCGGGGGCGAGTGGCGCAGCAGGGCGAACGGCGCCGGCATGCCCCGCTTGACCGGGTCGCTCTCCCACAGCCGGCCGTGCAGGTAGGGCGGCTCCAGGGAGTCCTCCGACGGGCACGGCCACTGAATGCCCTGCAACTCGGCCAGCCGCTGGTAGGACATGCCGGCGTGCTGGGGCGACAGTGACCGCAGCTCGTTCCAGACCTCCTCGGCGCCGTCGTAGTGCCAGTCGTGACCGAGCCTGCGGGCGATCTCGCAGACGATCCAGATGTCGTCGCGGGCCTCGCCCGGCGGCTCCAGGGCCTTGCGCACCCGCTGGACCCGGCGCTCGCTGTTGGTGAACGTGCCGTCGGCCTCGCACCAGGCGGCGCTGGCCGGCAGCACCACGTCGGCCATCTGCGCGGTCTTGGTGAGGAAGATGTCCTGGACGACCAGGTGATCGAGCATGGACAGGCGCTTGATGCAGGAGAGCGAGTCGGCCTCTGACTGCACCGGGTTCTCGCCGATCATGTAGCAGGTGGTGAGCTTGCCCTCGCCCATCGCCTCCAGCATCTCGGTGAGGTTGTAGCCGTAGCGGGGCTGGATGGCGCGGCCCCAGGCGCTCTCGAAGCGCTGCCTGGTGCCGGGGTCGAGGATGTCCTGGAAGCCGGGCAGGCGGTTGGGGATGGCGCCCATGTCGCCGCCGCCCTGCACGTTGTTCTGGCCGCGCAGCGGCGACAGGCCGGAGCCGTAGCGGCCGACGTGGCCGGTGAGCAGGGCCAGGTTGATCAGCGCCCGGACGTTGTCGGTCGCGTTGTGGTGCTCGGTGATGCCGAGCGTCCAGCAGAGCTGGGCGCGGTCGGCGCGGGCGTAGGCGTGGGCCAGCTCGCGGATCGCCGTGGCCGGCACGCCGGTCACCTGCTCGGCCGCCGACAGCGTCCAGGGCTCGACGGACTCCTTGAACTCCTCGAAGCCCACGGTGGCCCGCTCGATGAACGCCTCGTTGTGCAGCCCCGCGTGGATGATCTCGCGGGCGACCGCGTGCGCGAGGGGGATGTCGGTGCCGACGTTGAGCCCGAGCCAGAGGTCGGCCCACTGGGCGGTGCCGGTGCGGCGCGGATCGACGGCGAACATCTTGGCGCCGTTGTGGATGCCCTTGAGCACGTGCTGGAAGAAGATGGGGTGGGCGTTCCTGGCCGCGGAACCCCACATCACTATCACGTCGGTGTCCTCCACCTCCTGGTAGGAGGAGGTGCCGCCACCGCTGCCGAACACCGCCGACAGGCCGGCCACGCTGGGGGCGTGGCAGGTGCGGTTGCAGGAGTCCACGTTGTTGGTTCCGACGACCACCCGGGTGAACTTCTGCCCGACGTAGTTCATCTCGTTGGTGGAGCGGGCGCACGACAACATCGCGAAGCTGTCGGGCCCGTGTCGTTCTATGTTGCGGCGGAAGCCCTCCGCTGCTCGCTCCAGCGCCTCCTCCCACGACGCCTTGCGCAGCACGCCGTTTTCGCGTACCAGTGGATGGGTCAGGCGGTCATAGCTCATGATCCCTCCATTCAGTATACAATCTACGGTATTCCGGGCTATACCGCACGGACAAGGTTCGCGTTCAGCAGGTCGCTCACCGCGTGGATCGCCCTCAGCGTCGGCACCTCCGCTCCGGTCAGATCGGCCAGCTCGACCACCGCCGCCAGCAGCACGTCGAGCTCCAGCGGCTTGCCCTTCTCCAGGTCCTGGAGCGTGGACGTCTTGTGCTCGCCCGCCTTCTCCGCCCCGCGCAGGCGGCGCTCTATCGAGATGCCCGGATCGCAGCCCACCCGGCGGGCCACCTCCACGGTCTCCCGCATCATGGCGACGACCAGCTCCCTGGCGCCGTCGTGGCGGCAGATGCCGGCCATCGTCGCGCGGGCCAGCGCGCTGATCGGATTGAAGGCGATGTTGCCCATCAGCTTGATCCACACGTCTCTGCGCAGGTCGCGCTCGACCGGGCACTTCAGCCCGCCCTCGACGGCGGCTTCGCTGAAGGCGCGGCAGCGCTCCGACAGCCGGCCGTCGGGCTCGCCGATGGAGAAGCGGGTGCCCTCCAGGTGGCGGATCACGCCGGGCTCCTCGATCTCCGTCGCGGCGTAGACCACGCAGCCGATGGCGCGGTGCAGGGGCAGCGCGGCCGTCACCGCGCCGCCGGGATCGACGCTCTCGATGCGGTAGCCCTCGTACGGGCCCTTGAGCCCGTGGAAGTACCACCACGGGATGCCGTTCTGCGCGGCGATGATGCTGGTCGTCTCGTGCAGGAGCGGCCGGATCATGGGGCCGGCGGCGGCGTAGCTGTTCGCCTTGAGGCCCAGGAAGACGTGGTCCACCGGGCCGACCTCGGCGGGATCGTCGGTGGCATGGGGATGGGCGGTGAAGTCGCCCCTGGGGGTGAGCACCCGCACACCGGCACGGCGTATCGCCTCGAGGTGCGCGCCTCTCGCGATGAGGTGCACCTCGACTCCCGCCTTGTGGAGTGCGGCCCCCACGTACGCGCCGATGGCGCCGGCGCCAAGAACAGCGACCTTCATGCTTGCGCTCCGTTCTTGCGTCGGATTGTAAGCACGGAGCCCCGTAGCTGCGGCAGTCGCTTGAAGGCGACCCGGCCGTAAGTACGGGGCCCCGTGCTCGCGGCGGGATCGCTGGACACTCCCCACCGTGCATTCGGTATACAGTATGGAAAAACGAGGGTCAAGGAGTGTGCCTGTGACCGTTTTGTGGCATGGACCAGTGGTGGAAGCGATCTCATGGCCCGCCGCCCGGGCCCTCGCGGCGGGCGCGGCCTGCCCTTCGAAGCCTTCATCCGTGCCGCTGCGGGAGGCGCTCGGCTGCCGGCTGGCGGCGCCGCTGCGCGCGCTGGTGGCGGTGCCGGGCGTGGACGTCTCGGCGATGGACGGGTACGCCGTCGCGGGTTCCGGGCCCTGGCGGGTGGTGGCCCGGGTGCTGGCCGGGGGAGCGCCGTACGGGGGTGCGCTGCGGGCGGGCGAGGCCGTCGAGATCGCCACCGGCGCCCCGGTGCCGGCGGGCGCCGAGGCGGTCCTGCCGTACGAGCACGCGGACGGCGACGTGCCCAGGGGCGGCCCGGCCGGTGACCTGCACGCGGGCGGCGCGGGCGGCCCCCTCGGCGGGCCCGTGGGCGGGTCCGTGGGCGGGGTCGTGGGCGGGGTCGTCGGGGGCGTCGTCGTGCCCGGCAGGCACATCAGGCGCAGGGGCGAGGACATCGCCGAGGGCGCGGTCGTGCTGGGCGCGGGGACGGTGGTGACGCCGGTGACGCTCGGCCTGGCCGCCGCGCTCGGCCACGACGTGCTGGAGGTGCGTCCACGGCCGCGCGTCGCGGTGCTGGTGACCGGCGACGAGGTCGTGGACGCCGGCCTGCCCGCCCCAGGGCGGGTTCGCGACGCGATCGGCCCGTTCCTGCCCGGCCTCGTGGAGTGGGCGGGCGGCCGCGTCGCCACCACCACCCGCCTCCCCGACGGCCCTGCCGCGTTGCGCGCCGCCCTGGCCGGGTGGGCCGAGCATGGGGCCGGCGGGGGATGGCCGGCGGGCGCGGACGCGCCGAGCGGGTGGCCGGAGTGCCGCGAGGACGTGGTCGTGGTGTGCGGGGCGTCGTCGAAGGGGCCGGCCGATCATCTGCGGGCGGTGCTGGCGGAGCTGGGCGCCGACGTGCTGGTGGACGGGGTCGCCGTACGTCCAGGGCACCCCCAGGCGCTGGCCCGCCTGACGGACGGCAGGCTCGTGGTGGGCCTGCCGGGGAACCCGTTCGCGGCTCTGGCCGCCGCGCTGACGCTGCTCGCCCCGATCCTGCGCGAGCTGTCCGGCGTGCCCGCCGCGCGGGAGACGAGCGCGCTGTCGGGCGAGGTGCGCCCGCACCCGCGCGACACCCGCCTGGTGCCGGTCCGGCGGTCGGGTCGCGGCGCGGTCCCCGTGGGTCATGACCGGCCGGGATCGTTGTGGGGCGCGGCCCTGGCGGACGCGCTGGCAGTGGTGCCGCCGGGGTGGTCCGGTGAGCAGGTCGAGCTGATCGAATTGCCCTAGGGCCTGGACACGCCCTTCCGGAGAGAGTAACCATTGCGTTCATACGGTATGCAGTATGCGGAAGACAGCGAGCTCGTTCGCCAGGAAGGGTGCATGATGTCGGAAACGATCTCCGGTGGTCATCTCGTAGCCAAGGCACTCAAAGCCGAAGGCGTGGACGTGATCTACACGCTCTGCGGCGGCCACATCATCGATATCTACGACGGCTGCGTCGATGAGGGCATCGAGGTCATCGACGTACGCCACGAGCAGGTGGCCGCGCACGCCGCCGACGGTTACGCCCGCATCACCGGCAAGCCGGGCTGCGCGGTCGTCACCGCGGGGCCGGGCACGACCGACGCGGTGACCGGCGTGGCCAACGCCTTCCGCGCGGAGAGCCCGATGTTGCTCATCGGCGGCCAGGGTGCGCTGAGCCAGCACAAGATGGGCTCCTTGCAGGACCTCCCGCACGTCGACATGATGACCCCGATCACCAAGTTCGCGGCCACGGTGCCGAGCACCGAGCGGGTGGCCGACATCGTCTCCATGGCCTTCCGCGAGTGCTACCACGGCGCTCCGGGGCCGTCGTTCCTGGAGATCCCGCGCGACGTGCTCGACGCGAAGGTGCCGGTCGAGAAGGCGCGCATCCCCAAGGCCGGCCACTACCGCGCCTCCACCCGTCAGCAGGGCGACCCCGAGGCCATCGAGCAGCTGGCCGACCTGCTCGCCCACGCCGAGAAGCCGTGCATCCTGCTCGGCAGCCAGGTCTGGACCTGCCGGGCGACCGACGCGGCCATCGACTTCGTACGGACGCTGAACGTCCCCGCGTACATGAACGGCTCGGGCCGCGGCACGCTGCCGCCCGGCGACCCGCACCACTTCCAGCTCAGCCGCCGCTACGCCTTCACCGAGGCCGACCTGATCATCATCGTCGGCACCCCGTTCGACTTCCGCATGGGCTACGGCAAGCGCCTGTCGCCGACGGCCAAGGTCGTGCAGATCGACCTCGACTACCGCACGGTCGGCAAGAACCGCGACATCGACCTCGGCATCGTCGGCGACGCCGGGCTCGTCCTGTCCGCGGTGGCGCAGGCCGCGAGCGGCCGGGTGGACAACAGCGCGGCCCGCCGCAAGGAGTGGCTGGACGAGCTGCGCAACGTCGAGACCCAGGCGTACGAGAAGCGGCTGCCCCGCCAGCTGTCCGGCGCCCAGCCGATCGACCCCTACCGCCTGGTCCACGAGATCAACGAGTTCCTCACCGAGGACTCGATCTACATCGGCGACGGCGGCGACATCGTCACCTTCTCCGGCCAGGTCGTGCAGCCCAAGTCGCCGGGCCACTGGATGGACCCGGGCCCGCTCGGCACGCTCGGCGTCGGCATGGCCTTCGCGATGGCCGCCAAGCAGGCCCGCCGCGACAAGGAGGTGCTGTGCCTGTTCGGCGACGGCGCCTTCAGCCTCACCGGCTGGGACTTCGAGACCATGGTCCGCTTCGACCTGCCCTTCATCGGCGTCATCGGCAACAACTCCTCGATGAACCAGATCAGGTACGGCCAGGCCGCCAAGTACGGCCAGGACCGCGCCCGCGTCGGCAACACCCTCGGCGACATCCGCTACGGCGAGTTCGCCAAGCTGCTCGGCGGCTACGGCGAGGAGGTCCGCGACCCCGCCGAGATCCGGCCGGCGCTGGAGCGGGCCCGCGAGTCCGGCAAGCCCTCGCTGATCAACGTCTGGGTCGACCCAGAGGTGTACGCCCCAGGAACCATGAACCAGACCATGTACAAGTAGGGGAATCACGGTGCAGATGAAGGCTCTCGAAGGTGTCCGCGTCCTCGACATGACCCATGTCCAGTCCGGCCCGTCGGCCACCCAGCTGCTCGCGTGGCTGGGCGCCGACGTGGTCAAGCTGGAGGCCCCGGCCGGCGACATCACCCGGCAGCAGCTCCGCGACGTCCCCGGCGTCGACAGCCTGTACTTCACGATGCTCAACTGCAACAAGCGCAGCATCACCCTCAACATGAAGAGCGAGCGCGGCAAGGAGATCTTCACCGAGCTGGTGAAGAGCGCCGACATCCTGGTGGAGAACTTCGGTCCAGGAGCGGTGGACCGCATGGGCTTCTCCTGGGAGCGCCTGCAGGAGCTCAACCCCCGCCTCATCTACGCCTCGATCAAGGGCTTCGGCCAGGGCAGGTACGCCAAGTTCAAGGCGTACGAGGTGATCGCGCAGGCGATGGGCGGCTCGATGAGCACGACGGGCTTCGAGGAGGGCCCGCCGCTGGCCACCGGCGCCCAGATCGGCGACTCGGGCACCGGCATCCACGCGGTGGCCGGCATCCTGGCCGCCCTCTACCAGCGCACCCAGACCGGACGCGGCCAGCGCGTACAGGTGGCCATGCAGCACGCCGTGCTGAATCTGTGCCGCGTGAAGCTGCGTGACCAGCAGCGCCTGGCGCACGGGCCGCTGCGCGAGTACCCGAACAAGACGTTCGGCGACGAGGTGCCGCGCTCGGGCAACGCCAGCGGCGGCGGCCAGCCCGGCTGGGCGGTGCGCTGCGCGCCCGGCGGGCCGAACGACTACATCTACGTCATCGTCCAGCCGGTCGGCTGGAAGCCGATCACCGGCATCATCGGCCGTCCCGAGCTGGCCGACGACCCCGAGTGGGCGACGCCCGAGGCGCGGCTGCCGAAGCTGGACAAGATGTTCCAGCTCATCGAGGAGTGGACGATCCGCCACGACAAGTGGACGGTGCTCGACCGGCTCAACGCCGAGAACATCCCGTGCGGGCCGATCCTGTCCACCAAGGAGCTGGTGGAGGACGAGAGCCTGCGCGAGGAGGGCATCGTCGTCACCGTCGACCATCCGGAGCGCGGCGAGTTCGTGACGGTGGGCAGCCCGCTGCAGCTGTCCGACTCGCCGGTGGACGTCCGCACGCCGCCGCTGCTCGGCGAGCACAACCAGGAGATCTACCGCCAGATCGGCGTGAGCGCCGAGGAGCTGGCCGAACTCAAGACGAACGGAGTCATCTAGTGCCTGCCAGGGACGTCATCGACAAGGCGCTGGCCGAGGGGCGTACGGCCCTGACGGCTCCTGAGGGCCGTGAGCTGTGCCAGGCGTACGGCATCGCCACCCCCGGCGAGGGCCTCGCGAGCTCGGCCGACGAGGCCGCCCGGCTGGCCGGGGAGATCGGGTTCCCGGTTGTGCTGAAGATCGTCTCGCCCGACATCCTGCACAAGACGGACGCCGGCGGCGTGCTGGTCGGCCTGAAGAACGCCGACGAGGTACGCGAGGGCTACGCCACGATCCTGGCCAACGCCCGCGCCTACAACCCGGACGCCACGATCGACGGCATCCAGGTGCAGCAGCTCGTGGGCGGCGGCCACGAGGTCATCGTCGGCGCGGTCACCGACCCCACCTTCGGCAAGGTCGTGGCCTTCGGCCTCGGCGGCGTGCTCGTCGAAGTACTCAAGGACGTGACCTTCCGGCTTGCCCCGGTTTCGGGTGATGATGCGCTGAAGATGCTGGACGACATCAGAGCGGCGGATGTGCTCAAGGGCGCCCGCGGCGCGGAACCCGCCGACCGCCAGGCGCTGGCGTCGCTCATCGAACGCGTCGGCCGGCTGGTCACCGACCTCCCCGAGATCGTCGAGGTGGACCTCAACCCCGTCTTCGCCGACGCGAACGGCGCCGTGGCCGCCGACGTGCGGATCATCATCGGCCAGCCGGCCCCCGAGGTCGAGCGGCTGCCGCGCGAGGAGATCCTGCGGCAGATGAACCGCATCTTCAAGCCGCGCTCGGTCGCCGTCATCGGCGCCTCCGCCGAGACCGGCAAGATCGGCAACTCGGTCATGCGCAACCTCATCAACGGCGGCTACCAGGGGCAGATCTACCCGATCAACCCCAAGGCCGACGAGATCATGGGGCTCAAGGCGTACAAGAGCGTCGGCGACGTGCCGGGCGAGGTGGACGTGGCCGTCTTCGCCATCCCGGCCAAGTTCGTGGCGCCGGCGCTGGAGGAGGTCGGCGCGAAGGGCGTGGCAGGCGCGGTGATGATCCCCTCGGGGTTCGCCGAGACCGGCAACGTCGAGGGCCAGAAGGAGATCGTCGAGATCGCCCGCAGGCACGGCGTGCGCATGCTCGGCCCCAACATCTACGGCTACTACTACACGCCCGAGAACCTCTGCGCGACCTTCTGCACACCGTACGACGTGCGCGGCAGCGTGGCGCTGACCTCGCAGAGCGGCGGCATCGGCATGGCCATCCTGGGCTTCAGCCGCACCACCAAGATGGGCGTGTCCGCCATCGTCGGCGTCGGCAACAAGGCCGACGTGGACGAGGACGACCTGCTGACCTTCTTCGAGCAGGACGACAACACCAAGGCCGTCGCCATGCACCTCGAAGACCTCAAGGACGGGCGCGGCTTCGTCGACGCCGCCCGCCGCGTGGTCAAGGAGAAGCCGGTCATCGTGCTCAAGGCCGGGCGCACCGCCATGGGCGCGCGGGCCGCCGGCTCCCACACCGGCGCGCTGGCCGGCGACGACAAGGTCTACGACGACATCCTGCGCCAGGCCGGCGTGGTGCGCGCCCCCGGGCTGAACGACATGCTGGAGTACGCCCGCGCGCTGCCGATCCTGCCCGCCCCCAAGGGCGAGAACGTCGTCATCATCACCGGCGCGGGCGGCTCCGGCGTGCTGCTGTCCGACGCCATCGTGGACGCCGGGCTGACCCTCATGGACATCCCCGACGACCTGGACGCGGCGTTCCGCGCCTACATCCCGCCGTTCGGAGCGGCGGGCAACCCCATCGACATCACCGGCGGCGAACCACCCTCGACCTACGAGAACACGGTCCGCCTCGGCCTGAGCGACGAGCGCATCCACGCGCTGGTCCTCGGCTACTGGCACACGATCGTGACGCCGCCGATGGTCTTCGCCGAGCTCATCGCCCGTGTGGTGGCCGAGGAGCGGGCGAAGGGCAACACCAAGCCGGTCGTGGCGTCACTGGCCGGCGACACCGAGGTTGAGGAGGCCAGCGAGTACCTGTTCGAGCACGGCGTGGTCGCGTACCCGTACACGACGGAAAAGCCCGTGGCGGTCCTCGGTGCGAAGTACCGCTGGGCCAGGGCAGCCGGGCTGCTGGGCTAAGAGCCGAGCCACAGCAGCACCAGGCGAGGGGGCAATTCGGGGCGCAGAGGAAGGCAACAACCCCCCAGGAGGTCCGTAGGTGGACACATCGAACACACCACCGGCGACGGCCACGCCGCCGGTCGAGGACGAACGAGTATGGAAAGCGGGCCGGCTCGAGCCGATGCCCATCAGGAAGCTCCCCGACGCGCCTCCCTCGGTGCACCTCATCGGGCCGACGGTGTTCCTCGTCGCGCTCGGCGTGGGCATGGGCGAGTCGTACATGTGGCCCCGGCTGGTGCTGCTGTTCGGGCCCGAGATCAGGTGGCTGTTCCTGATCGGCGTCACCCTGCAGGCCGTGGTGATGCTGGAGATGGCCCGCTACGCCATGGCCACGGGGGAGAGCATCTTCTCCGGCGCGGCCAGGGTCTTCAAGCCGCTGATGTGGTTCTTCTTCGTGGTGGCGATCGCCGTCTACATCTGGCCCGGCCACCTGTCCGCGGGCGCGGCGGCGTTCGAGGAGATCACCGGAATACCCTGGATGGTGACCGCGATCGCCGGGTTGATCCTCGTCGGCGTGGTCTTCACCCTGGCCAAGGTGATCTACAACCTGCTGGAGAACGTGCTCTCCCTGCTCATCGGGGCGCTCGTGCTCGGCACCGCCGTGGTCGCCGCCATGGTCGGCTCCTGGGGTGACGTGGTCACCACCATCAGCGGCATGTTCTCCTTCGGCTACCTGCCGGCGGAGGCCCTGTCGGCCGCCTGGTTCCCCGTCATCGTCGGCGCCTGCGCCTTCGCCGGTCCGTCGGGCATGCAGCAGATGTGGTACACGCTGCACCTGCGTGACTCCGGCGCCGGCATGGGCGTGCACCAGCCGAAGGTGGTCGGGCTGCGGCACGCCTCCTCCGAGGAGGAGCGGCCGACCCGCGGGTACATGTTCGACACCTCCGACCCGGCCGAGATGGCCAAGTGGAAGGGCTGGCGGCGCTGGGTCACCTTCGACGCGCTGCTGCTCTTCTGGGGCATCACCATGCTGGTCACCATCTCCTTCACGGTGATCGCCCAGTCCGCGGTGCGGATCGACCCCGCCGTGCGTACGGCGATTCAGGGCGACGACCGGGAGGTGGCGCTGACCGCGATGTCGAACGCCGTCTCCTCGGCGGGCAGTTCGGTGCTCGGGGTCGTGTTCCTCGGGTTCATCGCCCTGATCGGCCTCAACGCGACGCTGGGCCTGTTCGACTCGTTCTCGCGCGGCCAGGCCGACATGACCTACAACTTCATCCCCGGCGCGAAGAAGGTGGGCATGTCCCGCCTGTACGGCATCTTCCTCTGGGGCGTGATCCTCTTCGGCATCCTGATCCTGCTGTTCGGCCCGGCCGACGGTCCCAGCGGGATCCTGGACACGCTGGCGTTCCTGTCCACGTTCGCCATGGGCGCGTACTGCGTGACCCTGCTGCTGGTGAACAACCGCATGCTGCCCAAACCGATCAGGCCCAAGTGGTGGTCGAACGCCATCATCGGCTTCGGCGCGGTGTTCTACCTGGGCATGCTCTTCTACAGCCTGCTCGCCTACGGCGTGGTCGTGGGCTGATGATCGGACGGCACAGTTTCGAACTCGCCCTGCCAGGGGCGTCGATCGGAGCCGTCGCCGGTGCCATGGCCGGTGGGCTGACCCTGCTCGCGGGGCAGCCCACCGGGATGGCCGCGCTGTCGGCCCTGGCGCTCGCCGCACCGCTCGCCCTCTTCGGCGGCATGTACGGCGTGCTCCTCGGCCACGGCGTGTTCCGGCCGGGCACGTTCGGGCCCGTCGGCCTCTACTGGATGGCGGCCTTCCCCCTCTCGCGGCTGCTCCAGGAGAGCGTGGCCGGGATCGGCATGGCCGACGGGGTGCCGCTGTTCCTGGCGTACCAGGCGATGATCAGCCTCGGCTTCGCGATCGGGTTCCTGTGGATGCACGAGCGGCTCATGCCGCACTGGCTGGTGCGGGTGGCCGGCGGCAATCCCGTCGCCAGTGAGCTGTTGGAGCAGTACGTCCGCTATGCCCAGATGATGCAGACGAGGAAGGGAGCACGTAGGTGAATCTGCCCATGTGGATCTGGTTGGCCACGATAGGCGGCTTCTGTGTCGTGCTCGCTGTCGACTTCTACCTCGTCGCCCGCAACCCCCACGAACCTTCGTTCAAGGAGTGCGTGGGCTGGGTGAGCCTCTACGTCTGCCTGGCGATGGCCTTCGGGGTGGGCCTGCTCGTGCTGTCGGGCCCGGCGCACGGCGGGGAGTTCTTCGCCGGGTGGATCACCGAGTACTCGCTCAGCGTGGACAACCTCTTCGTCTTCCTGCTGATCATGAGCAGGTTCCGGGTGCCGCGGGAGTACCGCCAGAAGGTGCTGCTCATCGGCATCGTGCTGGCGCTGCTCCTGCGGGGCGGCTTCATCGCGGCCGGCGCGGAGGCGGTGGCGCGCTTCGACTGGCTCTTCTACGTCTTCGGCGCCTTCCTCGTCTACACCGCGTGGAAGCTGATCGGGCACGAGGAGGACGACGCGGAGTTCTCCGAGAACATCGCGCTGCGCACGGTACGCCGGGTGCTCCCGACGACGGACACCTACCACGGCGCTCGCCTGACCGTGCATCACGGCCGCAGGATGGTCACCCCGATGCTGATCGTGATGGTCGCCATCGGGACCACCGATCTGCTGTTCGCGCTGGACTCCATCCCTGCCATCTTCGGGCTGACGAAGGAGCCCTACCTGGTCTTCACCGCCAACGCCTTCGCCCTCATGGGGCTGCGCCAGCTGTTCTTCCTGATCGGCGGGCTGCTGGACCGGCTGGTCTATCTCAGCAAGGGCCTGTCGGTGGTGCTGGCCTTCATCGGCGTCAAGCTGATCCTCGAGGCGCTGCACCACGACGGCGTGTCGTGGGCGCCGGAGATCCCGATCCTGGTGTCTCTCGGGGTCATCGTCGGCACGCTGGCCGTGACGACGGTGCTCAGCCTGATCAAGTCGGCACGCGACGCCAAGGCGGAGAAAGCCTCTGAGAGAGGCACCGAGAAGGCCACTGAGAAGGCCACTGAGAAGGCCACTGAGAAGGCCACTGAGAAGGCCGCTGAGCAGGAGGGGGAGCCGGAGCCGGCGGCGGAGCGCTGAACGCGCGGGGGGAGGCTGCTGTTCGAGGGTGGCCGCCCCCCTGTCGCGGGTCTGGCTGCTGTGCGTCCTGCTCTACGGGCGGGGACTCTTGCGGACGTCGATGTCCTTGCTCCACTCGCGCAGGTGGCGGTCGGCGTCGTCCGCGAAGTAGTGCTTCTTCAGCGCCGCGCTCAGGCCGACGCCGATGGCTCGTCCGTCCGCCGCCTGGCCCAGCGGATCACCAAGGAGAAAGCGGAAGAACGCTTTCATGGTCGTGCACCTCCGTCCGGTGTGGCTCCATCCTCTACCCGAGGTGTTTCGGAGCATGTGGGCTTGTGTGAACGTCACGTCAACCCTGACTGTTCGCGCAGGCAGGAGGGCGTGACGGCATGACGCGGCCGCCCGGCCGACCCTGGAGGGGGATCGGCCGGCGTGCCGGTGAGGGGGGTCGGTCAGCCGGCCTGGCGGGTACGGCGGCGGCGTACCGGCTTGGGCGCGGGCTCGGCCGGCTCGTTCTCGCGCTGCTCCATGTAGGAGGCGCGGGTGTGCTCGGTGTGCTCGCGCATGATCTTGGCCGCGCGCCGCTCGTCGCCGGCCTCGATGGCGTCGATGAGGGCGGCGTGCTCGTCCCACGAGGCCATGCCGCGCTGGCGGGCGACCGGCGTGTGGTACCACCGCACCCGCCTGGCCACCTGGGCGGCCAGCTCGGCGAGCACCTTGTTGCCCGACAGGTCGGTCACCAGCGCGTGCAGCTCGGAGTTGGTGGCCACGGCGCCGTCGACGTCGTCGGACTGCACCGCGGCGATGCCGCGGGCGCACAGGGCGCGCAGCCGCTTGACGCCCTCCTCGCCGGCCTGCTTGGCGGCCAGGCGCGCGGACTCGGTCTCCAGCAGGGTGCGCACGGCGAGCAGCTGGTCGGCCTCCTCCACGGTCGGGACGTGCACGAACGCGCCCTGACCGGGAAAAAGATCGACCCAGCCCTCACCGCTGAGCTGCTGCAACGCCTCGCGGACCGGCTGCCTGGAGACGCCGAGCAGCTCGGCCAGCTCGCTCTCGACGAGGTGCTGGCCCGGCTTGAGCTGCCCGGAGACGATGAGCTCTTGGATAGCCTCGATGACGCTCTCGCGGAGCGTCGCGGGACGGGGGATCTTGGGGGCCGCCGTCTGACCGGCCTGATCCGACAGCAACATGGTCACGTCTCCAGGGCTGATTTTCGGTTTTTGGTCGACTGCCTACAGCATACCGTCCTGGGGTTCCGCTCGTCCGTGAGTCTCATCACAGTGCGTCACAGTGGGACGGTCACAGGGGGATGGTGGCGGGCAGCCCGGGGATGCGCAGGCGGGGGGTCGCCAGCGCGGGCAGCGCCGCCAGGGCGGCGGCGGCCAGCAGCGCGGCGCCAGGGGCGCTCAGCGCGACGAACGCCAGCCCGGCCGCCACCGCGCCGGCCACGGCCTTGGCGCTGTAGACCACCGCGTGGATCTCGGTGGCCCGCTCGGCGCCGAACAGCTCGCGGACGAGGCTGGCCAGCAGCGGGTAGAACGCGCCGCCGCCGAGCCCCGCCGCGACCGCGCCGAGCCACAGCAGCAGCGTGCCGCCGGGCCGCTCGTGGGCGTTCTGGACGGCGACCGCGAGCAGCACCTGGCCGAGCGCGAGCGCGCCGAACACGGCGGCCAGCACCCGCCGGCGGCCGTGCAGCTCCGACGCGCGCATGGCGACCGACCTGCCCGCGCCGTTCAGCGCGACGAGCAGGGCCACCGCGCCCCACGCGCCGGTGCCCGCGACCACGATCACGTCGAGCACCGACACCGCGCCCGCGCAGACCAGCATCAGCGCGAGCGCCGGCAGCGTGCGGGTGCGCAGCGCCTGCGCGATGCCGAACTGCTTGACCGCCTCCGGAGCCGTGCGCAGGCGGGAGGCGTCGAGGGCGTGGCTGCGCGGGTCCACGTCCAGCGGCCACCACAGCGCGGGGGACAGCCGCAGGTGCCGGGCGGCGGTGGCCAGCACGGCCGTCGCGACCGCGGCCATGATGAGGAACGCCGGTCCTGTCATGGCGGGGAACACGCCGGCCCACAGCAGCAGGGGGACGGCGCCGTAGCCGAAGGCGCCGGTGATGAGGCCGACGCGGGCGGCGGGGCGCTCGGGGTACCAGGAGGAGACGACCTCGCCGCAGACGCCGTACACCAGGCCCGCGCCGAGGCCGCCGAGCACGGCGTACCCGGCGAGCGCGGCGGGGGACAGCCCCGAGGTGAGCCCCGAGGTGAGCCCCGAGGTGAGCCCCGCGGTGGCCAGGCCGAGGCCGGTGAGCGCGGCTCCGGCCGCCAGGCAGGTCCGCACGCCGAGGCGCCGGCGGCGTACGAGGTGGAGCGCGGGCAGCGCGCCCGCGGCCTGGCAGGCGATCCAGACGGCGAGCAGCGTCAGGCCGCCGGCCTGACGCGTGTGCAGGGCGGCGTAGCCGTACTGGAGCGGGCTGATCACCGCCATCGAGGCCAGGGCCAGCCGGAACATGCGGACGCGGTCTGCTGGGACGGGCCCGGGGAGGTACGAACGTCCCCGCCAGTCCTTTATTGCATTCTCCATACTGTATGGAATATCCAGAAGACAGGTGCCTGTCGAGACCCTAGACGAGGAATATTCCATACGGTATACCGTCTACAAAGGAGGCTCGAATGGACCTGTACGAGTACCAGGCGAAGGAGCTCTTCGGGCGTCACGGGATCCCGGTCCCCGCGGGCCGGGTCGCGGCCACCCCGGCCGAGGCCCGCGCGATCGCGGCCGAGCTGGACACGCCCGTTGTCATCAAGGCCCAGGTGAAGACCGGTGGACGCGGCAAGGCGGGCGGCATCAGACCGGCGGCGGGGCCGGCCGCGGCCCAGGCGGAGGCCGAGCGCGTGATCGGCATGGACATCAAGGGACACACGGCGCACCGGGTGCTGGTGGAGGCCGCGACCGTGCCGTTCGAGGAGTATTACGCGGCCTTCCTGGTGGACCGTGCCGAAGGGGCGTTCCTGGCCATGGTGTCGGCGCAGGGCGGCATGGAGATCGAGGAACTGGCGGCCCGCGACCCCGACGCCATCGTGAAACTGCCGATCGACCCGGCGACAGGGGTGGACGCCGACACCGCGCGGCAACTGGCGGCCAAGGCGGGCCTGCCGGAACAGACCGCCGAGGTGCTGGAGCAGCTGTGGCACGTGCTGGTCGCGGAGGACGCCCTGCTCGTCGAGGTGAACCCGCTGATCTGCACCACCGACCAGCGCATCATGGCGCTCGACGGCAAGGTCACGCTCGACGACAACGCCGCCTTCCGGCACGACAGGGAGCGGTACACCGAGCAGTCCGACAGCCTGGAGGCCCGCGCCAGGGCCAAGGGGCTCAACTACGTGAAGCTGGACGGCACGGTCGGCGTGATCGGCAACGGCGCGGGGCTCGTCATGAGCACCCTCGACGTGGTGGCGGGCGCGGGCGCGGACCCGGCCAACTTCCTCGACATCGGCGGCGGCGCCTCCGCCCAGGTCATGGCCGACGGACTGGAGATCATCCTGGCCGACCCCGACGTACGGTCGGTGCTGGTCAACGTCTTCGGCGGCATCACGGCCTGCGACGCGGTGGCCAACGGCATCGTCACCGCACTCGAACTCCTCGGCGAGCGCGGCCAGGGCAGGCCCATCGTCGTACGGCTGGACGGCAACAACGCCGAGGTGGGCCGGCGCATCCTCAGCGACGCCCGGCACCCGGCGGTCCGCCAGGTCTCCACCATGGACGGCGCCGCCGAGATGGCGGCCAGACTCGCGGCAGGTGCGTAAATGGCGATCTTTCTCACCAAGGACAGCCGGGTGCTCGTGCAGGGCATGACCGGCGCGGAGGGCCGCAGGCACACGGCCCGCATGCTCGCCGCGGGGACCGACGTCGTGGCCGGCGTGACCCCCGGCAAGGGCGGCAGCGCGGTGGACTTCGGCGAGCGGACGGTGCCGGTGTTCGGCTCGGTGGCCGAGGCCGTCGCCGAGACCGGGGCGGACGTGTCGGTCGTCTTCGTGCCGCCGCGCTTCACGGCCGGCGCCGTGGAGGAGGCGGTCGAGGCGGGTGTGCCGCTCTGCGTGGTCATCACCGAGGGCGTGCCGGTGCACGACGCGGTCCGGTTCCGTGCGCTGGCGCGCGGGCGTACCAGGATCATCGGGCCCAACTGCCCCGGGCTCATCAGCCCCGGGCAGTCGTCGGCCGGGATCATCCCCGCCGACATCACCTCCTCCGGCCGCATCGGGCTGGTCTCCAAGTCGGGCACGCTGACGTACCAGCTCATGTACGAGCTGCGCGACCTCGGCTTCTCCACCGCCGTCGGCATCGGCGGCGATCCGGTCGTCGGCACCACGCACATCGACTGCCTCCAGGCGTTCCAGGACGACCCCGGCACCGACGCCATCGTCATGATCGGCGAGATCGGCGGCGACGCCGAGGAGCGGGCCGCCGCCTACATCGCCGCCAACGTCACCAAGCCCGTCGTCGCGTACGTGGCCGGGTTCACCGCGCCCGAGGGCAAGACGATGGGGCACGCGGGCGCGATCGTGTCCGGGTCGTCGGGGACGGCGCAGGCCAAGAAGGAGGCGCTGGAGGCGGTCGGCGTACGGGTGGGGAAGACGCCGTCGGAGACGGCCCGCCTGCTGCGCTCGGCCCTGTCCAGGGCGGCCGCCTCGTGACCCGCGTTCCCGAAGGGCTGACCTTCGACGTCAACCTGTCGATCCTGTTCACCGGCCTGCCGCTGCTGGAGCGCCCGGCCGCGGCGGCCAAGGCCGGGTTCGACGCGGTCGAGCTGTGGTGGCCGTTCGGCGGGCCCGACCCCAGCGGGGCCGAGCTGGCCGCGCTGCGCCAAGCCGTCGAGGACGCGGGCGTGCGCCTGGTGGGACTCAACTTCGACGCCGGCGACATGGCGGCGGGCGAGCGCGGCCTGCTGGCCAGGCCGGACGGCTCGGCCCGCTTCCAGGCGAACGTCGACGCCGCCGTCCGCCTGGCCGGCGAGCTGGGCTGCACGGTGCTCAACGCGTTGTACGGCAACGGCCCCGGCACCGACAGGGACCTGGCCGTGGTCAACCTGCGCAGGGCGGCCGACGCGGCGGCCGGGATCGGCGCGACCGTCGTCGTCGAAGCCCTCAACAGTCACGAGAACCCGCGCTACCCGATCACCTCGTCACAGGCCGCCTTCGAGCTCATCGAGCAGGTGGACCGGGCGAACGTGGCCTTCCTCGCCGACCTCTACCACCTGCACAGGATGGGCGAGGACGTGCTCGCGCTCATCGACCGGCACGCGGACCGGTTCGGGCACGTGCAGATCGCCGACGACCCCGGCAGGGGAGCGCCGGGCAGCGGGCGGATGCCGTACGGGGAGATCTTCGCGCGGCTGGCGGCGGCGGGCTACCGCGGGCACGTCGGCCTGGAGTACCGGCACGAGGGGCCGGGCGCGTTCGACTGGAGGCGAGCATGAACATCGGCTTCATCGGCTTGGGGATCATGGGCAGCCCGATGGCGGCCAACCTCCTCAAGGCCGGATTCGCGGTGACCGGCTACGACGTCAGCGCCGAGCGGGTGCGGCGGCTGGGCGAGCTGGGCGGCAAGGGCGCGTCGGGCGTGGTGGACGCGGTGGCGGGCGCCGACGTCGTGGTCACCATGCTGCCCGACTCGCCGCAGGTGGAGGAGGTCGCGCCGCTCGTCGTCGAGTACGGCAAACCGAACCTGCTCTACGTCGACATGAGCACGATCAAGCCGGAGACCTCCCGCGAGGTGGCGAGGAAGGCGGCGGCCGTCGGCGTACGGGCGGTGGACGCCCCCGTCAGCGGCGGCGAGCGCGGCGCCGTGGACGGCACCCTGTCCATCATGGTCGGCGGCGCCCCCGAGGACGTGGAGGCGGCCAGACCGGTCCTGGAGCGCCTCGGCACGACCATCGTGCACGTGGGCCCGGCGGGGGCGGGACAGACCGTCAAGGCGGCCAACCAGCTCGTCGTGGGCGGCATCTACGGCCTCGTGTCCGAGGCGATCGTGCTGCTGGAGGCGTCGGGCGTCGATCCCGCGGCCGGGCTCGACGTGCTCGCGGGCGGCCTGGCCGGCTCGCGGATCCTCGACCTCAAGCGGCACACCATGGTCAAGCGGGAGTTCGCCCCCGGCTTCCGCATCGACCTGCACCACAAGGACATGGGCATCGCCCTCGCCGCGGCCCGCGCCGCCGGGGTCAGCCTGCCGCTCACCGGGCAGGTCGCCCAGCTCGTCGCGGCGGCCAGGGCCCAGGGGCACGGCTCCCTCGACCACTCCGCCCTGCTCAAGGTGATCGAAAGGCTGAACGCTGCTTGACATCCTCCCCTCGTGCACGAGGGGGATTCCCACGGTCGCCCGTGAGGCTTCCTGCTTCACCGCCGGTCGCCCCGTCCGAGAGGACTCTCGTTGAGGTCTTACACCAGCTCCACAGGCGTTTCAGCGCTCCGCGAGCCCGGCGGCGAGCACGCTTCACGATCTGCGCCACGCCTCACATGCTACCGAACGATCACCCAAAGGTCGCGCGTGTGTTCGATACGCCGTTTCACCTGACGGCGCATCGGCTGCCCCTGTCCTGCTCCGCAGGGGTCCGATTCTTCCCCGCCTGAAGGCGGGGGTTTCCACGGAGGTATCTGATGAAGCGAATGCCCTGCATGGAGGCCGTGGTCGCGGTGCTGGAGTCGGAGGGCGTGGACACGGTCTTCGGCATTCCCGGCGCGGCCATCCTGCCGCTGTACGCCGCGCTCCAGCACAGCTCGATCCGGCACGTCACCGTACGGCACGAGGAGGGCGGCACCCACGCGGCCGACGGCTGGGCGCGGGTGACCGGCAACGTCGGCGTCTGCATCGGCACGTCCGGCCCGGCCGGCACCAACATGATCACCGGGCTCTACACGGCGCTGGCCGACTCGATCCCGCTGATCTGCGTCACCGGTCAGGCGGTCAGCTCCAAGCTGCACCAGGAGGCGTTCCAGGCGGTCGACATCGTGGAGATCGCCAAGCCGGTGACCAAGTGGGCGGTGCAGCTCAAGGAGCCGGCGCAGGCGCCGTGGGTGTTCAGGGAGGCGTTCAGGATCGCCCGCTCGGGACGGCCCGGGCCCGTGCTCATCGACCTGCCGATCGACGTGCAGCGCGGCACCTGCCTGTACGACCGCGAGCTGGACGCGCCGCTGCCCGTCCCCGTGCCCGAGCCGCTGCCGCAGTCCGTGCGCGCGGCCATGGACCTCGTCGAGGAGGCCAGGCGGCCGATCATCCTGGCCGGCGGCGGCGTGATCATCGCCGAGGCGTGCGACGAGCTGCGCGCGCTGGCCGAGCACCTTCAGGTGCCGGTGCAGGTGACGCTCATGGGCAAGGGCGCATTCCCCGAGGACCACCCGCTGTTCGCCGGGATGGCCGGCATCCAGACACAGACGCGGTGGGGCAACGCCGCGTTCCTGGAGAGCGACCTGGTGCTGGCCGTCGGCGCCCGCTTCGGCGACCGGCACACCGGCGACCTCGACGTCTACCGGCGCGGGCGGAAGTTCGTGCACGTGGACATCGACCCGCTGCAGATCGGCCGGGTCTTCGAGCCCGATCTCGGCGTCGTCGGGCACGCCAGGCCGGTGCTCGCCGCGTTACGCGACGAGGCGCGCCGCCGCGGAGCGCCGCGCGAGCCGTCCGCGTGGGTGCGCAGGGTCGGCGAGCTGCGCGGCACCCTGACCCGCAGGGACGACTTCGACGAGGTGCCGATCAAGCCGCCCAGGGTGTTCAGGGAGATCAACGAGTACTTCCCGCGCGACACCACGTTCGTCACCGCGATCGGGCTCTACCAGATCTGGTCGGGCCAGTTCCAGACGACGTACCTGCCGCGCCGCTACCTGGTCTGCGGGCAGGCGGGGCCGCTCGGCTGGGAGGTGCCCGCCGCGATGGGCGTCAAGCTCGCCCATCCCGAGCGGCAGGTCGTGGCCGTGGTCGGCGACTACTCCTTCCAGTTCCTCATGGAGGAGGTGGCGGTGGCGGCGCAGTATCGGGTGCCGTTCGTCATCGTCATGATCAACAACGAGTACCTCGGGCTCATCAGGCAGGCGGAGCTGCCGTACGGGATGAACTACGCCGTCGATCTGCACTACGGGGAGGGCGGCATCGACCATGTCAAGGCGATGGAGGCGTTCGGCTGCCCGGCGCGCCGCGTGGAGCTGCCCGGCGACATCCGCGACGCACTGGCCTGGGCGAGCGCCGAGGCGGCGCGCGAGCGGCTGCCGGTGCTGGTGGAGGTGATGGTGGAACGCGAGGCGAACGCCGCCATGGGGCCCTCACTCGAAGCGATCAAGGAGTTCGAGCCGCTGCCCGAGCTCATCACCGCCGACTGGTCGGACTAGGGAGGGATGGACATGCGGCTCAAGCCGGGCACGTCGTGGCGGGAGGCGTACGAGCGGTGCTGCTCCGCCGCCCCCGAGGCCTTCCACGACGACCGCGTGCTGAATCACTGGGGCGGCATCTGGCACCGCGACGGGCGGCCGGTGCCCGGCTTCTCGCCCCTCGACGGCACCGCCATCGCGGGGCTGCCCAGACTCGACAGGGCGGGCGCCGGCCGGGCGGTGGCGGGCGCGGTGGAGGAGCACCGGCGCTGGCGGCACACGCCGCTCGCCGAGCGCAAGGCCATGGTGTCGGCGGCCGTCGAGTCGATGGCCGCCCACCGCGACCTGCTCGCCCTGCTGCTGGTCTGGGAGATCGGCAAGCCGTGGAAGACGGCCTGCGCCGACGTGGACCGCTGCCTGGACGGCGTGCGCTGGTACGTCGAGGAGATCGACCGCATGGTGGACGGGCGCACCCCGCTGCCGGGCCCGGTCAGCAACATCGCGAGCTGGAACTACCCGATGAGCGTGCTCATGCACGCCGTGCTCGTGCAGGCGCTGGCCGGCAACGCGGTGATCGCCAAGACGCCCACCGACGGCGGCCTGTGCTGCCTCACCCTGGCCTGCGCGCTGGCCGTGCGGGAGGGGCTGCCGTTCACGCTGGTCAGCGGGGGAGGGGCGGAGCTGTCGCCGGTGCTCGTCGGCTCCACGTCGCTGGGGTGCGTGTCGTTCGTCGGAGGCAGGGACGCCGGGGCGAAGGTGGCGACCTCGCTGGCCGGGCTCAGGGGTCTCGGCCGGCGGCACGTGCTGGAGCAGGAGGGGCTCAACTGCTGGGGCGTCTGGGAGTACGGCGACTGGGACCTGCTCACGAGGCAGATCCGCGCCTCCTTCGACTACGGCAAGCAGCGCTGCACCGCCTACCCGCGCTTCGTCGTGCAGCGCTCGCTCTTCCACGAGTTCCTGGCCGCCTACCTGGAGGCGGTGGGGTCGCTGCGCTTCGGCCATCCGCTGGCCGTGGCCGATGCCGACGACCCGCTGCCCGAGCTGGACTTCGGGCCGCTGATCAACGCCTCTAAGGCCAAGGAACTGGCCGACCAGGTGGACGAGGCGGTGGCCAGGGGAGGGGTGCCGGTGTATCGGGCGTCGCTTGACGACGGACATTTCCTGCCGGGGCAGGATATTTCGGCGTATTTCGCGCCGACGGCGCTGCTCAACCCGCCGCCCTCCTCACCGCTGCACCACGCCGAGCCGTTCGGCCCCGTGGACACGATGGTGCTGGTCGACACCGAGGCCGAGCTGCTGGCCGCGATGAACGCCAGCAACGGCGCCCTGGTCGCCACCCTGTCGTGCGAGGAGGAGGCGACGTTCCGGCGGCTGGCCCCCGAGGTGCGGGCGTTCAAGGTCGGTCACAACCGGCCGCGCTCGCGCGGGGACCGCGACGAGCTGTTCGGCGGGCTCGGCGCGTCGTGGCGCGGCGCGTTCGTCGGCGGCGAGCTGCTCGTTCGCGCCGCCACGAGCGGCCAGGACGGCGAGCGCCTGCCCGGCAACTTCCCCGGCTACACGCTGCTGCCAGGGGAGGGCTAGAAGGCGCCGAAGCGGGTCGCCGCCAGCAGGACGAGGAACGTCAGCATGGCGACCCGCAACAGCTTCCCGCCGGCGCCCAGCGACGGCCACGACAGGTAGGCCAGCCAGCCGATGAACGCGATCACCGGCAGCACCGCCAGGCCGCCCAGCGGGTTGGTCACCGCGAAGCCGGCCAGCAGCAGGAGCACCATCAGCGCCGGCGCCACCCACCGGGGCAGCTGGGTGAACATCCAGGCCATCGGCACCGCGCTGCGCCGCTCCACCGCCTCGCGCAGGCCGGTCGCACCCGGCGTGAAGAACTGCTCGCCCGGCGGGAGCGGGCGCTTGCCGCCGGTGACGTCGTCGCGCTTGTCCGCGCGCCTCTTCTCAGGGGCCACGCCGCGAAGCCTACGGGAGTTCGCGCGACTCGTGGGGCCCGCGCCTCTAGGCTGGTCGGGTGCTCGCCGTGATCCGATACACCGTTCCAGAGTCCCAGTCGCAGGACTTCGTCAAGCAGGGCCACGCCATTCTCGACACCTTCGCACAGCAGCCGGGCTACCAGCGCGGCCGGCTGGCCCGCTCGGTCGACGAGCCCAACCTGTGGGCGCTGGTCACGGAATGGGAGGGCGCCGGCTTCTACCGCAGGGCGCTGTCGGCCGCCAAAATGGTGATGTATCCGCTGATGATCCTCATGCTCAACGAACCCAGCGCGTTCGAGGACGTCTACACCCAGGACGCCCATGACGCCCATGAGGCCCGTGACACCCCGGACGGGACGTAGCGATCAGACGCGCGCGAGGGCGGCCGACCGTGCCCTAAGCTGGGAGCTCATCGAAATTTCTTTCGCCGACCTCCAGCCGGAAAGAGAACCAACCAAAATGGCACGACGCACCGACGTCATGGACACCATCGTCAGCCTCGCCAAGCGCCGCGGGCTCGTCTACCCGTCGAGCGAGATCTACGGCGGACTGCGCGCGTCGTGGGACTACGGTCCACTGGGCGTCGAGCTGAAGAACAACGTCAAGCGGCAGTGGTGGCTGTCGATGGTCCAGTCCCGCGACGACGTGGTGGGCCTCGACTCCTCGGTCATCCTGGCGCCCGAGGTGTGGCGCGCGAGCGGCCACGTCGACACCTTCACCGACCCGCTGACCGAATGCCTGTCCTGCCACAAGCGCTTCCGCGCCGACCACCTCCTCGAGGCCTACGAGGAGAAGAACGGCAAGGAGCCCGAGGGCGGCCTGGCCGACATCACCTGCCCCAACTGCGGCAACAAGGGCACCTTCACCGAGCCCCGGCAGTTCAGCGGCCTGCTCAAGACCTTCCTCGGCCCGGTCGAGGACGAGTCGGGCCTGGCCTGGCTGCGGCCCGAGACCGCGCAGGGCATCTTCATCAACTACCTCAACGTGCAGCAGTCGGCGCGCAAGAAGATCCCGTTCGGCATCGGCCAGATCGGCAAGTCGTTCCGCAACGAGATCACGCCGGGCAACTTCATCTTCCGCACCCGCGAGTTCGAGCAGATGGAGATGGAGTTCTTCGTCAAGCCCGGCACCGACGAGGAGTGGCACCAATACTGGATCGACGAGCGCTTCCGCTGGTACTCCGATCTGGGCATCAACAAGGACAACCTGCGCCTCTACGAGCACCCGCAGGAGAAGCTGTCCCACTACTCCAAGCGCACGGTCGACGTCGAATACCGCTTCAACTTCACCGGCTCGGAGTGGGGTGAGCTGGAGGGCATCGCCAACCGCACCGACTTCGACCTGTCGGCCCACGCCAAGGCCTCCGGCGTCGACCTCAGCTTCTTCGAGCAGGACAGCGGCGAGCGCTACGTCCCCTACGTCATCGAGCCGGCGGCGGGCGTCGACCGCGCCACGCTGACGTTCCTGCTCGACGCCTACAGCGAGGACGAGGCGCCCAACGCCAAGGGCGTCATGGAGAAGCGCACGGTCATGCGGCTCGACCACCGGCTCGCGCCGGTCAAGGCCGCGGTGCTGCCGCTGTCGCGCAACGCCGACCTGTCGCCGAAGGCCCGCGACCTCGCCGCGCAGCTGCGCCGCCGCTGGAACGTCGAGTTCGACGACGCGGGCGCGATCGGCCGCCGCTACCGCCGCCAGGACGAGATCGGCACGCCGTTCTGCATCACGGTCGACTTCGACACCCTTGAGGACAACGCGGTGACGATCCGCGAGCGCGACTCGATGCGCCAGGAGCGCATCTCCATCGACGGGGTCGAGTCCTACCTGCGCCAGCACCTCAACGACTGATCCACGAGGTCTCGGAAGGGCCGCTCGCCGTTCGGCGGGCGGCCCTTCGCGCTGTCCATGGGACTGCTGACCTGGGGTTTTCCACCGAAAAATCGTATAAAGGCGACGGTTACGCTGGTTTTCGCGGTGACTTGATGACATTCGTCCTAAGCCGATCACGGCCGATCCGAGGGACGAGGAATTCATGCGTACACCACGTTTCGCTCTTGTCTTGCTCGCCGCCGCCGCGCTGATGATGACGGGCGGCGCCGCGTTCGCCGACCCCGAACCGTCCGCCCTGGAACTGCGCGTCGTCGTGGACGACTGCCAGCGCGGAAGCGTGCAGCCATGACCGACCCCACACTCCTCGAACGCGCCCTGTTCGAGATCAAGCGCGTCATCGTCGGCCAGGACCACATGGTCGAGCGGCTGCTCGTCGCCGTCCTCGCCAAGGGACACTGCCTGCTCGAAGGCGTGCCGGGCATCGCCAAGACGCTGGCCGCCGAGACCACCGCCACGGTCGTCGGAGGCACGTTCGCGCGCATCCAGTTCACCCCCGACCTGGTGCCCGCCGACATCGTCGGCACCAGGATCTACCGGCCCTCCAGCGAGACCTTCGACGTCGAGCTCGGGCCCGTCATGGTCAACCTGCTGCTCGCCGACGAGATCAACCGGGCGCCCGCCAAGGTGCAGTCGGCGCTGCTGGAGATCATGGCCGAGCACCAGGTCAGCATCGGCGGCACCACGTACGAGGTGCCCCGGCCCTTCCTGGTGCTGGCCACCCAGAACCCCATCGAGTCCGAGGGCGTCTACCACCTGCCCGAGGCGCAGCGCGACCGCTTCCTCATGAAGATCGACGTGGACTATCCCAGCGAATCGGAGGAGCTGGCGATCGTCTACCGCATGAGCGTGGACCCGCCCGCGCCCCAGAGCGTCCTCGGCCCTGAGGAGGTCGTCGCGCTGCAGCGCAGGGCCCAGGAGGTCTTCGTGCACCACGCGGTCGCCGAGTACGCCGTCCGCCTCGTCTACGCCACCCGCGACCCCGACCGGTACGGCATCCCCGACGTGGGCCGGCACCTCGCCTTCGGCGCCAGCCCCAGGGCCACGCTCGGCCTGCTGGCCGCCGGCCGCGGGCTCGCCCTGCTGCGCGGGCGTGACTACGTGCTGCCCGAGGACGTACGCGACCTCGCGCACGACGTCATGGCCCACCGGCTCGTGCTCTCCTTCGACGCGCTGGCCGACGGGGTCATGCCCCGCCAGGTCGTGGACCGGGTGCTGGCCGCCGTGCCGCTGCCGGTCATCGCGCCCCAGCAGCGGACGGACGCCGCATGAAGCCGTACCTGATGGCCGAGCCCGCCCTGCGCAGACTCGAGCTGACGATCACGAGGAGACTCGATGGGCTGCTCCAAGGCGAGCATCTGGGACTGGTGCCCGGTCCTGGCAGCGAGCCGGCGGAGTCGCGGGCGTACCGGCCGGGCGACGACGTGCGGCGCATGGACTGGAACGTCACCGCGCGTACGAACGAGCCCCACGTCCGTGACCTGGTCGCGGACCGCGAGCTGGAGATCTGGGCGCTGCTCGACGCCACCGCCAGCATGGACTTCGGCACCGTCGCCATGGAGAAGCGCGAGCTCGCACTGTCGGCCCTGGCGGCGATCGGCTTCCTCCCCCAGCGCACCGGCAACCGCATCGGCGTGCACCTTCTGCATGGCGGCGGGGTCAGGACGCTGCCCGCCAGGACGGGCAGGCCGCACCTGATGGCGCTGCTGCAGGCGGCGTTCGCGCTGCCGCGCACCCCGCCGGGCGTGGCCGAGCCGCTGCTCGGCGTCGCGGCCGAGCAACTCGGGCGGGTCACCAGGCGGCGCGGGCTGGTCGTCGTCGTGTCGGACTTCCTCGACACGCCGGAGACCTGGGAGCCGCCGCTGCGCCGCCTCACCGCCCGCCACCAGGTGCTGGCCGTGGAGGTGATCGACCCGCGCGAGCTGACCCTGCCGGACGTCGGCATCCTCACGCTGATCGACCCCGAGTCCGGGCGGCGGCGCGAGGTCGCCACCGGCAGCGCCCGGCTGCGCCGCAGGTACGCCGAGGCCGCGCTCGCGCAGCGGGACGCCGTCTCCGGTGCGCTGCGCCGGGCCGGGGCCGCGCATCTGCGGCTGCGTACCGACCGGGACTGGGTGCGCGACCTCGTCCAGCACGTCATGCGGCAGCGCAGGATGGCCTCGCTCGCCGCCGGCCCCACCCGGCACACCGGGGCACCCATGGGAGGAGGCGGGGTAGCGTGAGCCTCATCGCGCCCCTCTGGCTGCTGCTGCTCGTCCCGGTGGCGCTGCTCGCGGTCACGTACGCCGTCATGGCGCTGCGCAGCCGCACCTCCTACGCCGTCCGCTTCGCCAACTACGACCTGCTCGACAAGGTCGCGCCGCGCCGGCCCGGCTGGCGCAGGCACGTCCCTGCGGCGGCGCTGCTGCTCATGTTCGCGCTGCTCGTCATCGGCTTCGCCCGGCCGACAGCCGAGGTGCGGGTGCCCAGGGAACGGGCGACGATCATGGTGGCGTTCGACGTGTCCGCGTCCATGGGGGCCACCGACGTCGCGCCCAACCGGTTCGAGGCGGCCAAGGCGGCGGCCACCCAGTTCGTTCAGGGGTTGCCCGAACGCTTCAACCTCGGGCTGGTGTCGTTCTCCGGCTCGGCCTCCGTCGCCGTGCCGCCCACCACCGACCGGCAGGCCGTCCTGTACGCGCTGGAGCGCCTCGGCACCGACTCGGGCACCGCCATCGGCGAGGCCGTCTTCACCTCGCTTGAGGCCATCGCCGCGCTCGACACCGAGGAGGAGGCGCCGCCCGCGCACATCGTGCTGCTGTCGGACGGCTCCAGCACCACCGGCCGCACGGTCAGTGACGCCGCCACCGAGGCGTCCTCCCGTGGCGTCCCCGTCACCACCATCGCGTACGGCACCGCGGACGGCGTCATCAGCCTGTCCGGCCGCGACGTGCCGGTCCCCGTGGACGGGCCCGCCCTGCGGAGCCTCGCCGAGTCCGCGGGCGGCGGCTTCTACGAGGCCGCGAGCGGGGACGAGCTGCAGGCCGTCTACGAGGACATCGGCACCTCGGTCGGCTACCGCACCGAACGTCAGGAGGTCTGGCAGTGGTTCGTGGCAGCGGGCCTGATCTTCGGCCTGATGGCGGCGGTGACGTCGCTGCTCTGGTTCTCGAGGCTCCCATGAAAGGTCTCGGCACCCCCAACGGCCCCTCCTTCACCACTCCACCCCCTCCCGAGCAGCCCACCGCCCCCGCACCCCCGTCCCCAAGACGCCCCCGCAACCCCTTCCGCCGCCCCGCCACCGGCACAGATGCCGGTGGGACGGGCGACACCGCCCCACGACCCGTTCACGCACCGGGCCTGAAGAGCGGAGCGGACACAGAGCCCGGCTCAGCCGCCCTGAGACCCCGCGCGGAAGCGGGGTCCGCCGCCGGCCCTGGGCTGGGTGCGGGGGCCGGTGTGCGGGCGGGGCTGGGTGCTGGGCTGGGTGCGGGGCACCTCCTCAGCTCCGCGCCGCCCCCGTCCAGACACCGCGCCTCGGGGGAAGGTACGTCGCCGACCGGTTTCGCATTCAGCGGCACGGCTTCCTGGGGCGCGCTTCCGGAGGGAGGCTCCTCCTCCGGAGCGGCGCCCGTAGGTGGGCCCTCAGCGGGCTCTTCGTCCATGGGCAGGGCTTCCCACGGCGCGGCCCTGGGGGGCTCCTCGCTCATGGGCAGGGGTTCCCCTGGCTCGCTGCCCGCCGGGGGCTCGCCTGTGGCGGCGGGTGGGTCGTCTGGAGGCGGCCTCTCTCGGGGGCGGGTGCTGGCGGCGGCGGCGTTGGTCGCTGTCGTCGCCGGGGCCGTGGCCGGCATGGCGGGTGGGGTGGCGGGGGGTCTCGCGGGGGCGCGGATGGGTGAGCAACCCGCTGCGCCGGCGGCGTTGCCCCGCGTGGCCCCTGCCCCCTCCGCGCCGCTCACGGGGCTCAGCGCGACGGCGGCGCGGGTGCTGCCGAGCGTGGTGTCCATCGAGACGGGGACCTCAGGAGGGTCCGGGTTCGTGGTGGACGGCCAGGGGCACATCCTCACCAACGCGCACGTGGTCGCGGGCAGTACGCAGGTGACGGTGGTGCTCGCCGACGGGACCCGGCTCACCGCGCGGGTGGCCGGGGCGGACCGGGGCGAGGACCTGGCCGTCCTGGAAGTGGATCATCCCGGCGAGTTGACGCCCGCCACGCTGGGCCGGTCGTCCGAGCTGGCGGTGGGCGACCAGGTGCTGGCGATCGGGTCGCCGCTGGGCCTGTCGGGCACGGTCACGTCCGGCATCGTCAGCGCGCTCGACCGCGAGGTACGCCTGGGCGACTCCCGCCGTACGGCGGTGCAGACCGACGCCTCGATCAACCCCGGCAACTCGGGCGGCCCCCTGGTGAACGCCCAGGGCGAGGTCGTCGGCGTGAACACGGCGATCGCCGCGAGCCGGGGCGGCGGCAACATCGGCATCGGCTTCGCCATCCCGATCGACAGGGCGGCGCCCATCGCCGAACGCATCATCCGAAATTAGGGTGCAAGACATGCGACTGCTGGTGGTGGAGGACGAAGAGGACCTGGTCGACGCCATGCGCGTCGGCCTGGTCCGGGCCGGGTACGCGGTGGACGTCGCCTTCGACGCCCCGGCCGCGCACGAGAAGCTGCAGGTCAACACCTACGACCTGGTGCTGCTCGACCTCAACCTGCCCGGCGGCGACGGTTTCCAGCTGTGCCGGTCGGTACGCGCGGCGGGCCAGGGCGTGCGGATCATCATGGTGACCGCCCGCGACCGCCTGGACGACCGGGTGCGGGGCCTGGACGAGGGGGCCGACGACTACCTGGTCAAGCCGTTCGCGTTCCCCGAGCTGCTGGCCAGGGTGCGCGCGCTGCTGCGCAGGGACGCGACGGGCGGCACGGCGGTGCTGGAGGTGGGCGGCCTGCGCATCGACACGGCCAGGCTGGAGGTGTCGCTGGACGGCCGCGCGCTGGCGCTCACACCGAAGGAGTACGGCGTGCTGCACTACCTGATGACCCGCCCGGGCCACGTCGTCTCCACGGAGGAGCTGCTCGAACACGTCTGGGACGAGCACGCCGACCCGTTCACCAACACCGTGCGGGTCACGGTCGGCAACCTGCGCCGCAAGCTCCAGGAGGACGGCCTGATCGAGACCGTGATCAGCCGGGGCTACCGGCTCAAGGAGCCGGCGTCATGATCCACACCATCCGCTTCAGGCTCACGGTGCTCTACTCGGGCCTGCTGTTCGTGCTGGCCACGCTGGTGCTCGGCGGCATCTACTTCGCCGTGTCGAAGACGACGGAGCAGCGCCCCGTCTCGACGGAGTTCGCGAAGACCTACAGCGGCAACCAGTACCTCGGCAGGCGCGAGGTGGTGTTCGTGGAGGAGGTCGAGAACGCGGTCAACGTCGAGACGATGGCGGCGCTGCGCAAGTATTCGCTGCTCACCCTGGCCGGCCTGTACGTCGCCAGCCTCGGCATCGGCTGGGTGCTGTCGGGCCGGGTGCTGCGGCCGGTGCGGTCGATCACGCGTACGACGGAGGAGATCCAGGCCACCGACCTGAAGCGGCGCATCAAGCTGGACGGCCCGCGCGACGAGCTGAAGGACCTGGCCGACACCATCGACACGATGCTCGACCGGCTGGAGGAGGCGTTCAGCGCGCAGCGGCAGCTCATCGACGACGCCTCGCACGAGCTGCGCAACCCGCTGACCATCATCAGGGCGAACGTGGACGCCGTCCTTGCCGCCCCCGACGCCAGCGAGGAGGAACGGGCGCGGGCGGTCGCCATCGTGGACCGCGCGACGACCCGGATGACGACGCTGGTGGAGGACCTGCTGGCGACGGCGCGGCGGCAGGGCACGGCGTTCGCGGACACGGAGGTCGACCTGGCCTGGGTGGCGGGGGAGGCGTGCGAGGAGTACGCGGCTCCGGCCGCCGCGCGCGACGTGACGATCGTCAGGGAGCTCGGGACGGGCCTGGAGATGATCGGCGACGCCGACGCGCTGCGCCGCTCGGTGGCGAACCTGCTGTCGAACGCCGTCCGCCTCTCGCCCCCGGGCGGCACGATCAAAGTGGCGGCCGGGCGTGCGGGCGGCTGGTTGTGGGCGGCGGTCCGCGACGACGGCCCCGGGCTGCGCGAGGCGGACCAGGCGCGGGTGTTCGACCGGTTCTGGCGCGGCGAGGCCAGCCGCCGCGACCGCCACACGGGCCTGGGCCTGGCCATCGTGCGGCAGATCGTGGAGTCGCACGGGGGCAGGGTGGCGGTCTTCTCCAGGCTCGGCCAGGGCGCCACGTTCGTGCTCTGGCTGCCGCCCCGAGAAGGCGCCGGCGACGCGCCCCCGGAGATCAACCCCCTGAGCACCGCCCGCACAGCGCGCGGGTGACAAGGAAGGCCAGTACAGGCAGCACGAACACGACGATGCGCGGCCCGTTGACGACCAGCTCGCAGGCGTCCTGCGGCACCGTCAGCCAGCGCGGGCGGCGCGCCCTGCGGGTAGGCCCCGTGCTCCCACACCCGGGTTGACCGCTACGAACGTGGCGACGGTCACCGCTCATCCAGGAAGATCGCCGAGCCGCCGGCCCGCCGGGCGAGCTCGGCGGGCCGGGCCTTGCCCTTTTCCCGGCCTGGCGGGAGTGCCATGGGGCCTCCTGGTGGAGGTGTGACGTGATTCTGCATCGGCTGTCCGCCTTTCTCAAGAATTGGTGTAAACCACTGGTCTAATCCAATTTTACGACCACGGTTCTTAAAATTGGATTAGACCTGTCGTACCGTGTTCACCAGCACAAACATCGACTTAACGGAGGGGTGCAGTTTCATCATCAATTTCACCGGTAGAGTCCGGTTCAGAGGCGTTCGATTGGAGCTGTGGTGGCCAAATACGTTTACGATTTCACCGAGGGCAACAGGAATCTCAAAGATCTTCTCGGCGGTAAGGGCGCGAACCTCGCCGAGATGACGAACCTCGGGCTGCCGGTTCCCCCTGGATTCACGATCACCGCCGACGCGTGCCGCCACTACCTGGCGGAAGGCTCCCTGCCGGACGGGCTGGAGCAGGAGGTCGCGGGGCACCTCGCGGCGCTGGAGTCGACGATGGGCAGGAAGCTCGGCCAGGCCGACGACCCGCTGCTGGTGAGCGTACGTTCAGGGGCGAAGTTCTCCATGCCCGGGATGATGGAGACGGTGCTCAACATCGGGCTCAACGACGAGTCGGTGCACGGCCTCGCCAAGCAGGCGGGCGGCAACGACCGCTTCGCCTGGGACTCCTACCGCAGGCTCATCCAGATGTTCGGCAAGACCGTGCTCGACATCGACGGTGACCTGTTCGAGGGCGCGCTCGACCGGCTGAAGGGGCGGCGCCAGGACACCGACCTGGACGCGGGCGAGCTGCAGCAGCTGGTGGAGACGTACAAGGGGATCGTGCGCGAGCAGACCGGCGCGGACTTCCCCGCCGACCCGCGCGAGCAGATGCGCCTGGCCGTCATGGCCGTCTTCGACTCGTGGAACGCGCCGCGCGCCATCCTCTACCGCCGCCAGGAACGCATCCCCGCCGACCTCGGCACCGCCGTCAACATCATGGCCATGGTCTTCGGCAACTACGGCGACGACTCCGGCACCGGCGTCGCCTTCACCCGCGACCCCGGCTCGGGCCAGCAGGGCATCTACGGCGACTACCTGCAGAACGCCCAGGGCGAGGACGTCGTCGCCGGCATCCGCAACACCATCCCGCTGCAGGACCTCGAACGCATCGACCCGAGCTCCTACCGCGAGCTGCTCGCCATCATGGAGACGCTGGAGAACCACTACCGCGACCTCTGTGACATCGAGTTCACCATCGAGCGCGGCAAGCTGTGGATGCTCCAGACGCGGGTCGGCAAGCGCACCGCCGCGGCGGCGTTCCGCATCGCCACGCAGCTCGTCGATCAGGGCCTGATCACCATGGACGAGGCCGTCACCCGGGTCACCGGCGACCAGCTCGCGCAGCTCATGTTCCCCCGCTTCGACGGCGGCGCCGAGAAGAAGAAGATCGCCAAGGGCATGAACGCCTCCCCGGGCGCCGCCGTCGGCAAGGCCGTCTTCTCCTCCGAGCGCGCGGTCGAGCTGGCCGAGCAGGGCGAGGACGTCATCCTCGTCCGCCGCGAGACCAACCCCGACGACCTGGCCGGCATGATCGCCGCCAGGGGCATCCTGACCAGCCGCGGCGGCAAGACCTCGCACGCCGCCGTCGTCGCCCGCGGCATGGGCAAGACCTGCGTGTGCGGGGCCGAGGAGCTGGAGGTGCTCCCCGCCGAGCGGCGCTTCATCGCGCCCGGCGGCGTCGAGGTCTCCGAGGGCGAGGTCATCTCCATCGACGGCCGCACCGGCGAGGTCTTCCTGGGCGAGGTGCCGGTCGTGCCGTCGGCCGTGGTCGAGTACTTCGAAGGCGCCGCCGAGCCCGCCGACGACCTGGTCAAGGCCGTGGACCGGATCATGCGGCACGCCGACGGCGTACGCCGGCTCGGGGTGCGCGCCAACGCCGACACCCCCGACGACGCCGCCCGCGCCCGCCGCTTCGGCGCGCAGGGCATCGGGCTCTGCCGTACGGAGCACATGTTCCTCGGGGAGCGGCGGCAGCTCGTGGAGGACCTGGTGCTCGCCACCACCGACGAGGAGCGTCAGGCCGCGCTGGACGCCCTGGAGCCGCTGCAGAAGTCCGACTTCATCGGCATCTTCCAGGCGATGGACGGCGTGCCCGTGACGATCCGGCTCATCGACCCGCCGCTGCACGAGTTCCTGCCCGACCTGGTGGAGCTGTCGATCAAGGCCGCCACCCAGGAGGCCACCGGCAAGGACCGGCGGCTGCTGAGCGCCGTCAAGCGCCTGCACGAGCAGAACCCGATGCTGGGGCTGCGCGGCGTGCGGCTCGGCCTGGTCATCCCAGGGCTGTTCGCGATGCAGGTCAAGGCCATCGCCCAGGCCGCCGCCGAGGTGCCCGGCGCGCGTCCCGAGATCATGATCCCGCTGGTGGCGGCGGTGCAGGAGCTGGAGTCCGTACGCGAGGAGGCCGTCAAGATCCTCGCGGAGGCCGGCGTGGAGGCGCTGATCGGCACCATGATCGAGGTGCCGAGGGCGGCGCTCACCGCGGGCCAGATCGCCGAGGCCGCCGAGTTCTTCTCCTTCGGCACCAACGACCTGACCCAGATGGCGTGGGGCTTCTCCCGCGACGACGTGGAGTCCTCGTTCTTCCACCGCTACCTCGACCTCGGCATCTTCGGCGTCTCGCCGTTCGAGAGCATCGACAGGGAGGGCGTCGGCCGCCTCATCGAGATCGCGGTGGCCGAGGGCCGCGCCGCGCGCCCCGACCTCCACCTCGGCATCTGCGGCGAACACGGCGGCGACCCGGACTCGGTCCACTTCTGCCACGATGTGGGCTTGGACTACGTCTCCTGCTCCCCGTTCCGCATCCCGGTGGCCAGATTGGAAGCCGGCCGCGCCGCCCTCGCAGACAACGAATCCGACACCCGCTGAACCCACCGGCACCGGCGCCCGCCCTCCCCATCCGACGACCGGGAAAGGGCAGGCGCCGGCTCACGTCGTGTAAGGGCCCCCTACTCCCTCCCCACCCAAGATGCCGCACCTCGCACCGGGCGAGCGCGCACCTCAGGGGGCCGGGGGAGGGCCGGCCGGGCCGTCGTAGCGAGCCGTGTGAGGGCTCTCACCATCCCCTTCCGCCGAAGGAGCTGTACTGTCGCGCCTGGTGAGCGGGTGCTTCACAGGGAGGTGAGGAAGTCCTCCAAGAGCTTGTTGTAGGTGTCTGGGCGTTCCATGTTCGGGTAGTGGGCGGCGCCGTCGATGGTCACCGAGCGGCCGTTGACGACCGTGGTGGCGAGGCGTTCGGCCATTGCCACGTGGTCGGGGGAGTCGGCGGCGCCGTGGATGGCCAGCACTGGGACCTTGATCTCCCTTATGCGGTGCCAGGTGTCCTTCAGCAGGATGACGTGGTTGGGTTCGTCTGCCGTGTGCTTGCTCATCGTGGCTCGCGCCATCGCTCGCAGGCGTCGCGGTATTTCCGGGTCGAGCTCCGTGAGGTCGCGGTACGGGCCCAAGCCGACCGTCAGGAAGCCCTCGATCGAGCCTTCCAGGTCGCCGGCGGCCATCGCGGCGTGCCAGGCGGTCATCGCCTGCCGGGTCCACGGGTCCTCGAAGTACGGCTCGCTCGTTCCCGCCCCCGTCACCACCAGGGCGCTGACCAGCTCAGGGTGCTCCAAGGCCGTGTCCACCGCGAGTCCCGCCCCCATGGAGACTCCCACCAGCACGGCAGGCCCGGTGCCGAGGTGCCGCAGCAGGGCGGCGAGGTCGTCGGTGAGCCGGTACGGCCCCGTGGCGTTGGCGGAGCGGCCGTGGCCGCGGGCGTCGTACGCGATGACCCGGTAGCGGTCGGAGAGCGCCGAGATCTGGTCGTTCCACATCGTGTGGTCGAGGAAGCCGCCGTGCAGCAGGACGACGGGCTTGCCGGTGCCGTTCTCGGTCCAGAACAGATCCTTCATGACAACCAAGGTGTCATGTTGGCGCGAGAATGACAACTCAGGTGTCATGATGGAGGAGTGAGCGAGACACGAGGAACGCCACCGACCGACCGTCTCACCGAGGTCTTCGACCTGGTGGGCCCCCTCTACCGGCGCGCCCAGCGCAAGGTGGAGCAGGACGCGCCCATCGAGGGCCTGTCGGTCGGGGTGCGGGCGGTGCTCAACATGCTGCGCGAGCACGGCCCCATGACCGTGCCGCAGATGGGCAGGGAGCAGGCGCTGAGCCGCCAGTTCGTCCAGCGCATGACGAACGACGCCGCCGCGCGGGGCCTGGTCGAGACCGCGCCCAACCCGGCGCACAAGCGTTCGTCGCTGATCCGGCTGACGGAGGAGGGGCGGGCCGCCATCGAGGCGGTGATGGAGCGCGAGCGTACGGTGCTCCGCCAGGCGGGCGGCGACCTCACGGAAGCCGAGATCGAGACCTGCCTGCACGTCCTGTCACGGCTGCTCAGGCTGCTCGACGACATCGACATGGACTGAAACGCCCATCGCCCGGAGGCCCGCGCGGGCCTCCGGGCGGAGCCGCAAGCAGGTCGGCCGGCTCGTCGTCGTCCCAGACAGGCGGGTCAGCGGCGTACGGGCTCGTCGTCCCAGACGAGCGGGGTCACCGTGCCGGAGACCCAGTCGCGGCGCAGGATCGCGTAGGCGATCGAGTCGTGGGCCGACCCGTCGGGCGCCGGCCACGCCTCGCGGTAGTGGGCCTCCTTGACGTAGCCGCACGCGCGGAAGACGGCCCGCATCGTCACGTTGTCGCCCCGCGTCTGCCCCTCGACCCGCTGGATCTGCGGGAAGGCGTCGAACAGGTAGGCCGTGAGCCAGCGCACCGCGTCCTTGCCCAGCCCGCGCCCCCGGAAGCGGGGCAGGATCCGCAGGTCGAACATGGGCGTCGCGTCGCTGAGGTCGGTCAGCCTGACCAGCCCG
This sequence comes from Nonomuraea sp. NPDC049504, assembly GCF_040676845.1. Lineage (NCBI taxonomy): Bacteria > Bacillati > Actinomycetota > Actinomycetes > Streptosporangiales > Streptosporangiaceae > Nonomuraea > Nonomuraea sp. NPDC049504. Next base: position 21,468 of record NZ_JBFAPT010000020.1, on the reverse strand, counting down.
GCCCGCTCCCCGTCGGCGATCTGCCAGAACGTCCGGTTGTCAGCGTCGTCGTAGACCCCGTCGGCGACCCGCTTCCTGATCGCCTCGGGATCCTGCACCCCGGCGTGGAACGGCCAGGGGTCGGCCATCAGGAAGGCGACCAGCGCCTCGGTGTCGTCCGGGGAGAGCCGCACGTACTCGATCTGCATCCGGTCATCGTCCTGACCTCTGGGACGGCCGGTCAACCGAATAAGCGCGCCGCCCTCCCCGTCGCAGGAGGGCCTCAGCGCACGGTGACGGTGTGCAGCAGCCTGTTCAGGCCGGTCGTGGCCTCCCAGGTGCCGTCGTTGGCCAGCCGGATCGCGTACTCGGCCCGCGAGGGCTGCAAGGGATCGGGCAGGCCGAGCAGCAGCGCGTAGCTGCCGGCCGGCAAGGACGTGGGCAGCGTGACCGTCTGCGCGACAGTCGTCGTGCCACCCGCCTGCCACTTACGCGGGTCGGCGGACAGCGGGATGCGGGTGACGGCGGAGGTGGCGGTGTCGCGCAGCACCAGCTCCAGGCCGCGCGGGTTGACGGGGGCGGCGTACCCGTCGTTCCTGACCGTGATGCGGACGGGGAGCCGCCCGCCGCGGGTGGCCGTGCCCGGGTAGGTGCCGGAGACGAGCGAGAGGCGGTAGCCGAGGCTGCGGCTGACCGCGGCCCGGCAGCCTCCGGTGCTCCAGCTCTCGAGCACGCCGGTGTGGTAGTCGGCGTTCAGGTACGACCAGTGGAAGCGCGCCAGCTCGTCCTGGGCGGTGGGGCAGTCGGAGCGGGGCGGGTTGGGGTTGCAGGTCTCGCCGCCCATCGCGACGTGGGCGGTGTCGGAGGAGAGGTACGGGTACTCGACGGCGGCGTCCTCATAGGTGCCGTAGTCGTCGGGGCTGGCGAGGAAGCAGTCGTTGTGATGCCCGATCCGCGCCACGGCGGAGCCCCCGTGCGCCTGCCCGGGGGTGACCGGCGTGGTGGAGTAGAGGGTGCGCTTGAACTTGGGGGTGCGCAGCTGCACCATCCGCGTCGAGGGCAGGACGCTCAGCAGCTTGTCGACGACGGCCTTGCGGTTGGCCCAGTCGGCGGCGGTGACGTTCCCGGCGTTGCCGAAGTTCTGGGTGTAGTACCACTCGCCCCAGGCGCCGATGAAGCCGGCCTGCATGACGGAGATGACGTCCTGGTTGGCCCGCAGGTAGGGGGCGAGCTGGTCGAGGTGGGCCAGCACGCGGTCCTTGGGCGCGTCGGCGCCGTCCTCCGAGGTGGTGTAGGCGAAGCGCAGGATCATCTTCAGCCCGGCCTGCCGTACGGTGTCGAACTGCTGCTGGAGCTGGGCCAGCGCGGCCTGGCTGAGCGGGCGGCCGGTGAACTCGGCGAGGTAGAAGACGCACATGACGAGCGAGATGTTCTCGTTCGTGCGGTAGCTCCGCAGGGTGTCGGCGTCGAAGTCGTTCTTGTCGCAGTCGCCGGTGTGGTGGTAGAAGCCGCGCTCGGGGTTGGCGACGTCGGCGCCGCTCTGTGCGTAGGTCACCGTGGCCGCCTTGCCGGCGGCCAGGGCCGGGGGCGCGGTGAGTAAGGACGCGCAGAGGAGGAGCGGGAGGGCGAGGGTGCGTGCGAGCTTGGGCATGGGGCTCCCTAGGCATGCCGGGGGTCTCGGGCTTGCGCAACTAATCATGGAGTCCATGAGAATTAAGTCAAGACCTCGCCAACAGGAACCCAGGAAAAAGCCATGCCCTCCCATGCTTAACAGTGGAGTCCCCGGTAAGTGTCAGTCGTCCGAAGGGACCACCAGCCGCATCGCCGCCCGGTCGTTCCCCCCGACGATCACCGCGCCCGGCCGCGCCTGCGCCACCCACGTGTCGGGCATGACGGCCGGCGCGAGCACCCGGTCGTACGGCGCCCGCTCGGGGCACCCCCGCGCCGTGTCACCGACGATCAGGTGAGGACGCACCCCGGCCGCCACCAGGTTCCGCCACGCCTCCTCGGCCACGGTCGCGTCACCCTCCACCGACGTCACGCTGCCCGACTCGCCCGTCAGCCGGCACAGCAGCGCGGTGATCCATCCGCTGCCCGTGCCCACCTCCAGGATCCGCTGCCCGGGACGCGGGTCCAGCAACTCGAGCAGATCGACGACGCAGCTCGGCGCGAGCGCCACGCAGCGGTAGGAGCTCGGGTCGCGGCTGCTCGGCGTGGCGATCGGCCGCCCGGAGTAGACGGCGTCCCACCAGGCCGTGGGATCGTCGTCGCGGTCGATCGGCCGCGCGCCGTCATCTTCGAGCACGAGCCCGCGCGAGGGCACGAACCAGTGGCGCGGCACCTTGCGCAGCGCCTGCTCGATCGCGCCCGTCGCGCGCGGCCTGCGCTCGGCGATGGCCGCGAGCATCTCCTCCAGCCGCCAGGCGATGTGCGGAAGCATCGCCCTGGCCCCGCCGTCCTGCCTGCTCACATGGCCTCCTCCAGGCCGTCCGTATGCTAACGGTGACCGTAAGGCCACGGATCGCAACCTGGCAAGGGATCGCCGATGTTTTCGTCCGCGTTCTCCCTGCGCGCGAGCGTGCTCGTCAGTGCAGGGCGGCCGGGCTGGGCACGTCGAGCGGCACGTAGTCGTGGCGCATCCCGTGGTCGCCGAGCCACTGCCGCAGCCCCGCGACGGCCGCCGGGTTGGTCGCGACCTGGGCGGCGTACTCGGTCAGCGCCACCTCCTCGCCGTCGTCGAACAGCAGCCGCGCGGGCCCCGACCACGACAGCGTCCACTTGGCCTGGCCGAGCTGGATCAGCACCGCCTCCAGCGCCTGCCCGAGCACGCCCGACAGCAGCGTCGGCGACGGGTTCCAGCCCTGCTCCAGCAGCTTCGCCTCCAGCTCCGCCTGCCTGCCGCGCGCGATCGCCTCGAAGGCCGCGTCCAGGTACGGCCGCGAGGCCCCCATCACCTGCTGGCCCGCCACCGCCAGGTCGTGCAGGGCGTCGGCGTTGCGGCCGGCGTACATGCCGTGGGCGACCAGGTCCTCCCACGGCACGGGACGCAGTGTCGCCAGTGCCTCCTGGCTCCACATCGACTGCTCCACGGCCTGCACCGCCACGTTGGCGTCGATGAGCAGCGTCAGCGCCGAGCGCGGGTCGGGCACCTGCTGCGGCTCCGGCAGGTGCTCGATGGCCGCGAGGCGCTCGGACAGGCTCGGGTGGGAGTCGTAGGGCGAGACCTCGTCGGGCTGCTCGGCCAGCCTGGCGAGCTGCGACTGCCGCTCAGGGTCGCTCATCAGCGCGTGGAAGCCGCCGAACACGGTCGCGGGCCTGGCGCCGCCCGCGCCGGTCAGCACGAGGTAGCTGTTGACGTACAGGTCCCAGCCGGCCGCCGTCGAGTGGATCTTGCGCAGTGCGCCCGCCATGGCCTGCCGGCCGCCGATCGCCACCGCGAACTGGTCGGCCTCCAGCTCCTGCCGGCGCGAGACGGCCTGCGAGATGCGCAGGTAGAGCTTGGCGTACCAGGTGAACAGGCGCTGCACGAACGGGTGGTTGCGCAGCCCCTGGACGGTCGCGATGAGCGAGACCCGCCCGCGGTAGACCGGCGCGCCCAGCCGGGTGTGCGCGCCGCTGTAGTGGCCGAGCTCGTGGCCGAGCACCGCGCGCAACTCGTCGACCGTGAGCGTCTGCAGCAGCGGCAGGCCGATGAACATGCGCCGCCTGGTCGCCTTCATGCCGAGGAACTTGGTGTCCTCCGACACCGCCGCGTTCACCTCGGGCACCAGCCTGATCTCGTCGGGCGGCGCCGTACGGACGCGCTGGGCCAGCTCCTCCACCGTCTGCCACAACACCGGCTCGTGCTCGCGGCCGACCGCCACGCCCGGCTGCTCGCCGTCGCCGCGCCTGCTGACCATCACCAGCGCACGGACGAGCGCGCCCGCGGCCAGCGTGAACACGACCGCGAACTTGACCAGGTTGGCGTGGAAGTCCACCACGAGCAGCACGTCGAAGAAGACCGCGGCTGCCAGAATGAGGCCGACCAGCACGTAGAAGCCGGCGAGCAGGGTGAAGGCCAACACCGCTCGGAATGCTGTCGTCATGGGGGAGGGCTCCCGGGGAAGGGGTTCTCGCGAGGCTTGACACTAGCGGAGAGACGAAACTGGATAAAATCACCGCACAGATGCCGTACTACGACGAGCACGATCAGGAGCGTTGGGTTCCGGAACCACCCGGCAACCCCGAACGTTCCGCGTTCGAGCGTGACAGAGCACGCGTGCTGCACAGCGCCGCCCTGCGCAGGCTGGCCGCGAAGACGCAGGTCGTGGGCCCGGGGGAGACGCCGGGCGGCGGCCAGCACATTCCGCGTACCCGCCTGACCCACTCCCTCGAATGCGCCCAGGTGGGCCGCGAGATGGGCGCCACGCTCGGCGTCGATCCCGACCTGGTGGAGACCGCCTGCCTGGCGCACGACCTGGGGCACCCGCCGTTCGGGCACAACGGCGAGGTGGCGCTCAACGCGCTGTCGGCCTCCTGCGGCGGCTTCGAGGGCAACGCGCAGAGCCTGCGCCTGCTCACCAGGCTGGAGGCCAAGGTGCTCACCGAGGACGGCCGCAGCGCCGGGCTCAACCTCACCCGCGCCGCGCTCGACGCCTCCATCAAGTACCCGTGGACGTGCGACGTCTCGCCCAAGTTCGGCGTCTACGACGACGACCTGCCGGTGTTCGCGTGGATCAGGGAGGGCGCGCCCGAGGGCCGGGTGAGCTTCGAGGCGCAGATCATGGACTGGGCCGACGACGTCGCCTACTCCGTGCACGACCTGGAGGACGCCCTCGCCTCGGGCCACGTCACCCCCGAGGCCCTGCGGTCGCCGATCGAGCGCGCGGACGTCTGCGAGACCACCCGCACCTGGTACGCCCCCGGCGCCGGCCTCGGCGAACTGGAGGAGGTCTTCGCCCGGCTGATCGACGACCCGCTGTGGCCGCGCCACTTCGCGGCCACCCTCGCCGACCTGGCCGGGCTGAAGGCCCTCACCAGCGGCCTCATCGGCCGCTTCTGCCGCTCGGCGCAGGCCGCCACCAAGGAGGTGTACGGCTCCCGCCACCGCGCCGACCTCGTCGTCCCGCGCGCCACCCGGCTGGAGTGCGCGCTGCTCAAGGGCGTCACCGCGCACTACGTGATGACCACGGAGGACCACCACGCCAAGCAGGCCAGGCAGCGCGACCTCATCACCGAGCTGGCCTCCCTGATCACGCTGGGGGCGCCGGAGACGCTGGAGCCCGCCTTCCGTCCCGCGTACCTGGAGGCGGCCGACGACGCCGCCCGCGTCCGGGTGGTGATCGACCAGATCGCCTCGCTCACCGACACCTCCGCCGTCGCCTGGCACCGCCGCCTCTCCCGGTGAGCACACCTGGCGGGATCCGCTTTCCCGCGGACCCCGCCGGGCGGATACTGCGCCCATGGCCACATTTGTGATCGTCGGCGCCGGGCTCGCCGGGGCCAAGGCCGCGCAGACGCTGCGCGAGGAAGGCTTCGACGGCGAGATCGTGCTGATCGGCGCCGAGGCCGAACGCCCCTACGAACGACCGCCGCTGTCCAAGGACTACCTGCAGGGCAGGAGCGAGCGGGAGAGCATCTTCGTCCACGAGCCGGCCTGGTACGCCGACAATGACGTGGACCTGCGGCTCGGCCTGCGGGCCACCCGCATCGAGCCGGGCCACCACGTCGTACGCCTGGCCGACGGCTCCAGGCAGCCCTACGACAAGCTGCTGATCGCCACCGGAGCCGTCCCCAGGCGGCTGCCGGGCCCCGCCTACTACCTGCGTACGGCCGAGGACAGCGAGGCGCTCAGGCGGCGCTTCGCCGAGGGCGCGTCCGTGCTGGTCGTCGGCGCCTCCTGGATCGGCCTGGAGACCGCCGCGGCGGCGCGGGCGGCCGGCTGCGAGGTCACCGTCGTCGAGCCCGAGCCGACGGCGCTCAACCGGGCGCTTGGCCACGAGCTGGGCGAGCTGTTCGCCCGCCTGCACGTCAGCAAGGGCGTCGACATGCGCTTCGGCACCGCCGCCGCGGAGGTCACCGAGACCGGCGTGCGGCTCAGCTCGGGCGAGCGGCTCACCGCCGACCTCGTCGTGGCGGGCATCGGCGCGGCCCCGGAGGTCTGGCTGGCCCGCGACGCCGGGCTCGACGTCGGGCAGGGCGTCCGTACGGACGCGGCGCTGCGCACCTCGCACCCCGACATCTACGCGGCCGGCGACGTCGCCGAGTCCTACCACCCGCTGTACGGCCGCCACATCCGCGTCGAGCACTGGGCCAACGCCCTGCACGGCGGCCCCGCGGCGGCCAGGTCGATGCTCGGCCAGGAGGTCGTCCACGACCGCGTCCCGTACTTCTACACCGACCAGTACGAGCTGGGCATGGAGTTCTCCGGCGACGTCTCGGGCCACGACGAGATCGTCTACCGGGGCGACCCCGACGGGCTGGAGTTCATCGCGTACTGGCTGCGCGAGGGCCGGGTGATCGCCGGCATGAACGTCAACGTCTGGGACGTCGTGGCCGACATCCAGGAGCTGATCAGGTCGGGGGTCACTGTGGACGCAAAGGAGCTATCGTCGGGTTGAGCGTGACGACGTCCTCCTCGCTGGTCGTCCTGCGCGGCTTGGGCTTCTTGGTCGGCTTCGGGGTGCTGCTGGTCGTCTGCGCCGGCGCCACCTTGCCGAGACACTGCACGGTGCAGCGCGGGGTCTCGCCCAGCTTGCCGCGCAGCTTCATGGTCTCCTCGCGCGGCGAGAGCGTGCGGTTGCCCTTGCGCCAGGCGTCGAGATAGTCCCACGGCTCGACCATGCCCCTGCGCACCCACCAGTAGGCGGGGCCGGTCTTCCACGAGATCGCGAAGTACAGGTTCGAGCCGGTGTCGCGGGCATTGCCCGACCTGCCCACCTTCCCCAGCACCTGGCCGCCCTTGACCTTCGTGCCGGGCTTGATCCCGCCGGCGACGGAGTCGAGGTGGCCGCCGAGGTAGCGCACGCCGTCGGCGCCGATGATCGTGACGAACCTGCCCTCGCGCGCCGCTCCCGCGTCCGTGGCCGGCGACCACGTGTCGGAGGTGTTCACCTCGTCCACGACGCCGTCCACGGGCGCCACGAACGAGCAGCCCTGCTTGGCCCAGATCGTCGTCTTGGGCAGCACCAGCAGCTTGCGCTGGTAGGTGGTCTTACAGCCCTTCACCGGGAAGGTGTAGGTGTACTTCGACAGCTTCGGCGGCGGCACCTTGACCGGGTCGTCGCCCTCGGGCTTCTCGGCCGCCTGGCTGGGCGAGGGCGAGGGCGACGGGGAGAGGGTCGGTGTCGGCTCGGCCGCGCCGCCGCCCGCGGGGCCCGACGCGGGCACAGTGGCGGGTGCGACCGGCCGGTTCGCGCCGACTCCCGCCAGGCCGGCCTGGCTGCAGGCACCGGTCAGCAGCACGGCGCCTGTGACGGCCGCCCATCGTCCGATATGCCCCGATCGCATGTTCTCCACCCGTGTCACCGTTTCCACCGACAACCTTTACCTTTGTAGCCGACCGGGAGCCCCCGCATTGCCGCTTTCCTCCTTTAGCAGCCGCGCGGATACCCTCCGCTACCTCCCCGTTCCCCATGCCGGAGACACCCGCGGTGAGCCGAACCGTCGGTGGGGCGGAATAGACTCACCGGCGTGGCTGGCCGGATCCGTGACGTCGACATCGCGCTCGTGCGCGAGCGTTCCCCCATCGCCGATGTGATCGGCGAGCACATCCAGTTGCGCAACGCCGGAGGCGGCAACCTCAAGGGGCTGTGCCCGTTCCACGACGAGAAGACGCCGTCGTTCAACGTCACCCCCGAGCGCGGCATGTTCTTCTGCTTCGGCTGCTCCGAGGGCGGCGACGTGATCACGTTCGTCGAGAAGATCGAGCACCTCTCCTTCAGCGAGGCGGTCGAGCGGCTCGCCCAGCGGGCCGGCATCCAGCTCCAATACGAGCAGGGCGGCTACGCCCCGCGCCGCGACCACGGCGAGCGGGCCAGGCTGATCGAGGCGCACAAGGCGGCCGCCGAGTTCTACGCCGACAAGCTCATGAGCCCCGACGCGGCCCCAGGGCGGCGCTTCCTGTCCGAGCGCGGGTTCGAGCGGGCCGACGCCGAGACGTTCGGGGTGGGCTACGCGCCGGCCGAGTGGGAGGCGCTGACCCGCCATCTCCTCGGGCGCGGCTTCACCGTCGACGAGCTGGTCAAGGGCGGCCTGTCCAGAGAGGGCAGGCGCGGCCCCATCGACCGGTTCAGGGGCCGGCTGATCTGGCCGATCAGGGATGCCACCGGCGATGTGATCGGATTCGGCGCGCGGAAGTTGCTTGATTCCGATGACGGGCCGAAATATCTGAATACGCCTGACTCGCCGCTTTACAAGAAGAGCCAGGTCCTTTATGGAATCGATCTTGCGAAGCGCGAGATCTCCAAGCGCGCGCAGGCCGTGATCGTCGAGGGCTACACCGACGTGATGGCCTGCCATCTCGCCGGTGTGCCCACCGCCGTGGCCACCTGCGGCACCTCGTTCGGCGAGGAGCACATCAAGATCCTGCGGCGTTTCCTGCTCGACCAGGCCGAGTTCCGCGGCGAGGTCATCTTCACCTTCGACGGCGACGCGGCGGGCCAGAAGGCGGCGCTGCGGGCGTTCGCCGACGAGCAGAAGTTCGTCACGCAGACCTACGTCGCCGTGCAGGGCGACGGGCTCGACCCGTGCGACCTGCGCGTCAAGCAGGGCGACGCGGCCGTGCGCGACCTGATCGCGAGCCGCGAGCCGCTGTTCCAGTTCGCGATCAGGAGCACGATCTCCCGCTACGACCTGCGCAGCAACGAAGGCAAGATCGCCGCGCTCGACGCCGCCGCGCCCATCGTGGCCGGCATCAAGGACCCGGGGCTGCGCAAGCGCTACGCCATCGACCTCGACCGCTGGCTCGGATTCATGGACGAGCGGTTCGTCATGCAGCGCATCTCCGAGGTCTCGGGCGCCCAGCAGGGCCGCCCCCGGCGCGCCCCGCAGGCGGCTCCGGTCGATCCGAGCATCCGGGTCGAGGGCGAGCTGCTCAAGCTCGCCGTGCAGCGGCCCGCGCTGCTCGGGCCGCGCTTCGACGCGCTTGACGCGCAGGCGTTCACCACCCCTGAGCACTCGGCGCTGCACCAGGTCATCGTGGCCGCGGGCGGCGTCGTCTCGGCCGGTCACGGCGGGCGCGAGTGGGTCGACCGGCTGATGGAGCAGGCCCACGAGGAGAGCACGCGCGCGCTGGTGACCAGGTTCGCGGTCGAGCCCATCCACGCCGACGCCCACGCCGAGCAGCGCTACGCCAACGACATCATGGCCGCGGCCGAGGCGATGCCGGTCGATCGGGCGATCGCCCAGGTCAAGTCCCGCATCCAGCGGCTCAACCCGGTCGAGGAGCAGCAGGAGTACAACAAGCTGTTCGGCGAGCTGGTCGCGCTGGAGCAGCAGCGCCGGGTGCTGCGCGACCGCGTCGCGGGCGGCTGAGCCCGGCTCACTCAGGTAACAGTTCGGCTGCGATCAACGCGCCGAAACAGGGCGGTTGACCAGGGAATGTGGCGCGGTCCAATGCCGGACAAAGCAGATGGACAACGTGACGAAGGCAGCGAGAGAGATGCGCCCGGCCAGACGGCGGCGTCGGGCGCGTGATTCCAGACCGCGTAATTGACTTTACTTTCCTGATCAAACTCGGGCCAAACCTTAAAGCGATCTCAATTCGGCAAAGACGAGGGCCTTACCTTCGGTGACAAAAATGGGTCTGCCATTTGATGGAACCAATACTGCAGACTGTCCTTCGTGGGTGCATCGGTGCTGCCAAGTGGACCGCCATCCGTAGATCAGGTGGCGGACCTCGTCGCGAAGGGAAGGGAGCGCGGGAGCGTAACCGTCGATGACGTCGCAGCCGCGCTTGACCGATCCGAGTTGCCGTCCGACGCGCTGGAACGCGTCGTACGCATGCTCGCCGAGAACGGCGTGGAGGTCCTCGAGCCGCAGGGCGACGAGGAATCCACCCGCGCCGATGAGGAGGACGTAGGCAAGCGGGCGCCGACCAGCGATCTCGTCCGTATCTACCTGAGAGAGATCGGCCGGGTGCCCCTGCTGACCGCTGAGGAGGAGGTGGAGCTCGCCAAGTCGATCGAAGCCGGTCTGTTCGCCGAGGACAAACTGGCCAACGGGGTCTCGCGTCTGGCCTTCCCTGAGTTCAGGGAGCTCGTCTGGCAGGGCACGCGGGCCAAACAGCGGCTCATCGAAGCCAACCTCAGGCTCGTGGTGTCCATCGCCAAGCGGTACGTGGGCCGCGGCATGTTGTTCCTGGACCTGATCCAGGAGGGAAATCTCGGCCTCATCCGGGCGGTCGAGAAGTTCGACTACACCAAGGGTTACAAGTTCTCCACCTACGCCACCTGGTGGATCCGCCAGGCGATCACGCGGGCCATCGCCGACCAGGCGCGGACCATCCGCATCCCCGTGCACATGGTGGAGACCATCAACAAGCTCGTCAGGGTGCAGCGGCAGCTCCACCAGGATCTCGGCCGCGAGCCGATCCCCGAGGAGATCGCCAAGGAGATGGATCTCCCGGTCGACCGGGTGGTCGAGATCCAGCGCATCGCCCAGGAGCCCGTGTCGCTGCAGTCGCCGATCGGCGAGGAGGACTCCGACCTCGGTGACTTCATCGAGGACGCCGACGCGGTCGTGCCGATGGAGGCCGCGGCCTTCATCATGCTGCAGGACCAGCTCGACGACATCCTGGCCACGCTCTCCGACCGGGAGCAGCGCATCATCCAGCTCCGCTTCGGCCTGGCCGACGGCCATCCGCGCACGCTGGAGGAGGTGGGCAGGGAGTTCGGCGTCACGCGGGAGCGCATCCGGCAGATCGAGTCGAAGACGCTGGCCAAGCTCCGCCACCCGACGCGCGCGCAGATGCTGCGGGACTACCTGGATTGATCACGGGGCAAAGGGGACGGCCACGGCCGTCCCCTTTCCCCTGCTCAGGAGCAGCCCTCGAACTGCGGCACCGCGACCGTGCCCAGCTGGAGCCCGGACTTGCCGAACCACTTCTTCAGCAGTTCCGCGGCGGTCCCGTCCTGGTACATCGCGGTGATCGCCCGGTTGACCGCCTCGCAGCCCGGTACGTCGCCCTTCGGCAGGCCCACCCCGGTGCGCTGCTCGTTGAACTGCGCGTTGTTCAGCCGCAGCCCCGAGCCGTCCTGCTCGGCCAGCCCGGCGAGGATCACGTCGTTGGTGGTGACCGCGTCCACCTGGCCGCCCTTGAGCGCCGTCAGGCACTGCGCGTAGTCGCGTACCGGCACGACCCGCGCGGCCACGCCGCGCTCGGTCACGACCCGCTGGGCCGCGTTCGAGCCCTGCACCTCGCAGATGCGCCGGCCCTCGAGGTCGCGCACGTCCGCGATCCGCTCGTCCTTCCTGCTCAGGATGTCCTGGTACGAGATGTGGTACGGGCCGGCGAACAGCACCCGCTGCTTGCGGTCCTGGTCGATCGTGAACGTGGCCAGCACCATGTCGGCCCGACCGCTGCTCAGCACCTTCTCCCGGTCGGCGGCCAGCACGCCGACGAAGGAGAACTCCTTGCCCAGCTTGCCCGCGACGTAGCGGGCCACGTCCACGTCGAAGCCGTCGTATCCGCCTTCCGACGTCCTGAACCCGACCGACGGCAGGTCGGAGCGCACCCCGATGACCAGCTTGTCCTTGTCGAGGATCGACTCCTGCCCGTTCATCCCGCAGCCCGTGACCGCCACCGCGGCCAGGAGCAGCACCACCGCGAGCGCCCGCTTCACCGGTACTCCTTGAGTCGTGGCCACACCCCGGCGATCACCAGCAGCCCGATCGCGCCGATGGCGTAGGGGAGCAGCCGCCACAGGTTGTCCAGCGCGCCCTCGCCCGCCGCGATGGCCTGCCTGAACACCTTCTGATGGGTCTCGGTCAGGCCGACCAGCGCCTTGTCGTAGGCGTTGAACGCGGCCGTGACGGGCCCGATGCGGGCCTCGACGGCCTCGCTGGGCGTGGCGTGCCGGGCCAGCGTGCGGAACCTGTTGTCCTGCGCCTGGAAGGCCCGGTAGGCGTCGAAGACCGCCGCCCCCTGGGAGCCGACCAGCTCGGGCCCCAGCAGACCGAGGAAGTCCTTCGAGCCGGTGCGCATCTCGCCGTGGTAGCCGGTCAGGTTGCCCACGTCGTAGTAGAGGACGGTCAGCGACTTGTCCAGATACGTGTGCTCGTAGGTGTCGGCCCGCTCCTTGTCCAGCAGGAAGCGGCTCTGGTCGCCCTGCATGCTGTTGCTGATCGCGCGCGCCTTCGCGAGCGTCAGCACCGAGTCGAACCCGGCCGACTTGGCGGTCCGCAGCGCCTGCTCGTCCTGGCCCAGCACGTGCACCCCGAACCCCAGCGCCACCGCGGTCGTCACGGTCGCCACCACGAGCGCGGGACCGAACACCCGGCGGAAGCGCCGCGCCAGGAACACCTGCATCCAGATCAGGCAGCCCAGCGCGACCAGCCCGGCCACCACGACCGCGACGCGCAGCAGCGGCACCATGACGGCCTTGTCGTCGTAGGTGGCGCGCACGATCGTGCCGCTCTCCAAGGTCAGGTTGTACGCCTGCGGCAGCAGCACCTGCCGCATGAGGTCGGTGGCCTGCCGGTAAGTGCGAACCACGTTCTCGGGCGGCGCCCCCGGAGCGTGGCCGGCCTGCTGGTCGAGCAGCAGCGCCTGCCCGGCGAGCCGCTCGTAGCGGCCGAGCCCGTCCAGTACCGACTGCACGGTGGTGCGCTCGGCCGCGTTGTCGCCGGACAGCTCGAACGCCTTCAGCAGCGCCTGCCCCGCCTCGGCCCGCCGCGCGTCGTAGCGGGCCAGCGCCGCCCGGCGTTGCTCGGCATACTCCTTGCCCATCACCAGCACGTTCGCGACCTGCGCGTCCATGTCGCTCAGCGCCAGGTAGAGCCCGGCGGTGGCGACGACCTGCGGGCCGGCGTCGCGGCCGATCACCCGCAGGCCCTCGCGGGCGGTGGAGCTGCCGACGGCGAGCGCGACGAACAGCAGCGCCAGCGAGGCGACGGTGACGCCGGAGATGACGCGGATGCGGCCGGGCACGCTGCGCCGCCGTACGGGCTTCGACACGGTGACCGCCGCGAGCGCGCTCGGCGGGGTCTGCACCATCGTCATGGCGTGCCCTCCCTGATGGTGATCACCGTCCACGCGCCCAGATGGATCCGGTCGCCGGGACCGATCCTGGTCGGCACGTTGACCTGCAGCGTGCGGCCGTTGACCTGGGTGCCGTTGGACGAGCCCGGGTCCACCAGCAGCCACGAGCCGTCGGGCTGCGCCAGCAGCACCGCGTGCAGGTGGGAGACGCCGGGGTCCTCGGGCGGCCCGGTCAGGTCGATCTCGGGCACGAGGTTCCTGGCGCGGCTGCGCCGCCCGATGCGTACCTGGTCGCCGTGCAGCGGGAACGAGCGCTCGGGACAGTACGGCGGGAACGCCATCACCGCGGCGTCAGGCCCGCCCTCGGCGACCACTTTCTCGTAGTACGTACGGTCGGCGGCGGTCACGGCCTCCCACCTGACCCCCGCCACCGGCGCGGCCACGGGCGCGGCGCCGGTGAAGTCGTGGCCGCACACCTCGCAGAACTGCCCGGCACGCGGCGTCCGGCAGACCGGGCAGCCCTCAGCAGGCGGGGACGGGGGCTGGGACTGGGGCTGGGGCTGGGATTGTGGCTGAGGGGCCGGTCGGGACGCCGGCCGGGCCGGTCCTGCCATCTGGATGCCGCAGACGTCGCAGTAGTCGTCGGCCCCCGACGGGTGCCCCTGCGGGCAGGTCGCCATCAGCTTCCTTCCTTGCGCAGCCGGCTCGTCCGCACCGACCCGGTGTCCAGCTCGATCTCGTCCGCCTTGTCCACGGCCCGCCGCAGCCGCGCGGTGCCGGTGGCCGGATCGACCTCCACCACCTTCTCCAGCAGCCGGGCGGTGTCCTCGCGGCCCGACTCGGCGGCCAGCCGGTGCGCCTTGGCCAGCCGCGCGGTGGCGGTGTCGGTGTCGCCCATCGCGCGGGCGCTCAGCCCGTCCTGGATCAGGTCGTGCAGCTCGGCCTGGCCGGTGTAGTGGGCGACCTTGCCGTTGATGCGGGTGGACTGCGCCAGGTCGTCCGTCCACTGCGCCAGCACGTTGCCGCTGGCCACGACCTCCTGCGTGTCGGGGCGTACCAGCTTGACCCAGCCCGCCCTGATCTCCTGCCCGATCTGGCCCTGCGGCACCTCGACGCAGATGTGGTACTCGCGCTCCTCCTGCCCCCACGAGCCGGTCGGGTAGTCGCCGGTCAGCGGGTTGACGTCGGTGCGCTTGCCGGTCAGGTCGAGCAGCGTGGGCGAGACCTGTTTGACGAACTTCAGCCGCGCCGCCTGCGGCACCCACACGCGCAGCGCCAGGTCGGGCACGGTCTTGCTCATCGAGGTCTGCGTGAGCCTGCGGAAGTACTCCGGCAGGTCCCCCTGGTTGCGTACGAAGTCGAAGGTGCCCAGCATCGCCTCGGCCACCTTGCGCAGCTCGGCCGGCACCCAGTCGTCGCCGACGCCCAGGCTGTCGACCACGAACTTGCCGCTCCACGCCGCCAGCACGTCGGCGAACGTGTCGTCGCTCTGGTTGTTCTGCCCGTCGGTCATCAGCAGCGCGTGCTTGATCGCCGAGGGGTGCGCGGTCAGCAGGTGACCGGCCAGCTTGATCCACTCGCCGATCGCGGTGCCGCCGTGGGCGCTCAGCCGGGCGATGGCCCGCTCCGCCTCGGCCCTGGTCGCCGGGCTCGCCATGGCCAGGTGGTCACCGGACGGGGGATAGACGACCTTGGCCCGGTTCGTCCCGGACACCACGGCGAAGTGCACCCCGTCGCGCAGCGTCTGCACCGCCGTCACCGCCGCCATCCGCGCTTCGCGGATCTTGCTGCCGCTCATCGAACCCGACGTGTCCACGATGATGACCTCGGCCGCCTCCGTCGCCGACGTCCGCACGGTCGCCGTGCCGGTCGCGCCGACGGTCAGGATCGCGTGCACCTCGCGGCCGTCAAGGGACAGGTACTTGTTCTGGTCGATGGTCAGCGTGAAGGCCGGCTGGTCACTCATGGGGGTCTCCTAGGGGGATCACGACAATGGTCACGTTGTCCTGGCCGCCGGAGTCGAGCGCGTGGCGCAGCATCTCGCGCGCCATCTCGGCCGGGGTGCCGGACGTGGGGAAGGCGTAGCCGTCCAGATAGCGCCACAGGCCGTCGCTGCACACCAGCAGCAGGCCGGGCCCCTGCGGGGTGCTCCGGGGGGTGAACGTGCGCATGTGCGGCGCCGCCGTGTCGGCGTCGGCTCCGAGCCAGGCGGTGATCTCGCCGGTCGGCACCACGTCGTCCTCGGTCAGCAGCTCGCCGCCGGGCAGCAGGTACGCCCGCGTGTCCCCGGCCCACGCCAGCCGCACCCTGCCGCCGGGCTCGGCCACGACCGAGACGTACGTACAGGCCGGGGCGTCGTCCAGGGAGGTCGCGAGCTTGGTCACCGCGCGCCCGGCCAGCGCGAACGCCTCCTCGTCCGGCAGCCCCCTGGCCAGGGCCGCCGCCGCTGTCTCGACGGCCACCGCGGACGCCTCGTCGGCCCTGGGCGAGCTGCCGACGCCGTCGCACACCACGCTCACGATCGAAGCGCCGGCTTCACGCAGCGCCATCGCGTCCTCGTTGCGGGCCCGCCGCAGCCCCCGGTCGGTCACCGCCGCCGCGCCGCCGGGCAGCACCAGCTCGGCGTGGTCGCGTCCGGTCGGCTGGCGCACCCCGCACCGCTCGCAGTAGCCGTCGGCGTCCACCGCCGCCGCCCCGCACGCCGCGCAGGCGGGCGCGCCCAGCGGATGCCCGCACGCCTCGCAGTACGTGTCGCCGGCCACCACGGGCCGCTCGCAGACCGGACACATCGCGCCCATCACCACCACGTCCTCGGCCGCACGGAGTTGGCCAGGTCGATGAAGGCGTGCCGCTCCTGCCGGGAGTCGGCCTGCACGGCCAGCCTGCGGTAGATCGACTCCAGCCGCCTGCGCAGCCCCTGCGCGGTGAACGGCGCCCCGCCGAGCCGCATGCCCTTCGGCGGTGCCGGTGGATCGGTCTCCAGCCAGGACAGCGCGCCGCCCAGCAACTCGGCGGTGAGCACGTCGCGGTGCCGCGCGTCCAGGCCCTTCTGGTTGCTCACCCGGTCGACCGCGGCCACCAGGTCGGAGGGCTGCAGCCCGGTCAGGTCCGGCCGTCGTACGACCGAGGCCGCCAGCGCCACCTGGGCCGCCACCCGGTAGACCGACGTCGCGGGCACCTCGTCCAGCACCTCCATCCGGCCCGACCTGGCCAGCCCGAAGGCCGCGCTGACGTAGGCGCGGTCGGTGCGCCAGACGACGTCGTACCAGGTGGCCGCCGGCCGGCCCGCGCACTCCAGCGCGAAGGCCAGCGCCAGCTTCGGCGCAAGCTCGCCGGGCAGCGCGGACAAGCACGCGTCGAAGCACGCCACCGCCAGGTCCGCCTGGCCGGCGGCCAGCGCCAGCGCCCCGCGGTACCAGGTGACCCGCCAGTCGCCGGGCAGCTCGCGCTCCAGCTCGTCCAGCACCGCGGGGGCCTCGGCGGACGCCTCCTCGGCCAGCAGCCGCACCCGCATCAGCTTCGTCTCCGGCGTCTGCGGCATGCCGGCGAGCTGCGCGATCAGCTCAGGCCCCTCGCTGCCGAGCAGGCCGGCCAGCGCGCCCGCCGCCGGGTCGCCGGGGTCCGTCAGCGGCACCGGCAGCGCCGCCGCTGCCGCCATCGGGTCGAGCGGCCCGAACACCCGCTCATCCGACTCCGACAGCGCCGTGCCGACCGCCGTGCGCTCAGGCCCGAACAGCGTGGAAGGCGCCGGGTACGGCACCCCGTCCTCCAGCGCGCTGACCTCCCGCAGCACGCCGACGAGCTGCTCCTCCATCTCCCACGCGCTCTGGAACCTGGCGGCCGGATCCGCCGCCGTCGCCCGCCGCAGCAGCCGGGTGAACGACGGATGCCCGCAGTCCTCGGGCAGCGGGTTCGGCACGCCGCCCGACGCCGGGCTGAACCCCGAGATCGTCAGCACCGCCAGCGTCCGCGCCACCGTGTAGAGGTCGGAGGCCACCGACGACGGCCGCGACTCCAGCTCGGGCGCGTGGTAGCCGGGCGTCACCCACGACGAGCCCACCGGCGAGCCGAACGGCTGCACCGCGCCCAGGTCGATGAGCTTGAGCCGCTTGCCGACCCTGATCACGTTCGCCGGCTTGAGGTCGCAGTAGACCAGTCCCTGCTCGTGCAGGTAGCCGAAGGCGTGCAGGAGCTCCCTGCCGTACATCAGGACCTCGCGCAGCGGCAGCGGGCCCTGGCGGCGCAGCTCGTGCAGGGACTGGCCGCCGACGTACTCCATGACGATGTAGCCGAGGCCGGCCGAGCGCTGGAAGTTGAAGATCTTGACGATGTTCGGGTGGTCGACCGTGGTGAGGAACTTCCGCTCGGCCTCCGCCGCCGCCAGCGCCTCCGCGTCCATGGTGTTGAGCAGGCCCTTGAGCACCACCCAGCGGCCGTCCAGGTTCTCGTCGGAGGCGAGGTAGATCCAGCCGAGCCCGCCGTGCGCCAGGCAGCCCAGCACGCGGTACTGGCCCGCCACCAGGTCGCCCTTGGCCAGCTTCGGGGTGAAGGAGAACTGCGTGCGGCAGTGCGGGCAGAACCCGTCCGTCAGCCCTGGACGTCCCTCGCGGGAGCGGCCCACCGGCTTGCCGCACGCCGGGTTCGCGCAATACCGCTTCTCCTCCGGCACCTGCGGGTCGGCCATCACCGCCGTCGCGGGGTCGCGGTAGGGGATCGACGGCAGGTCCGCGATCGTGGCCAGCACGCCCGCCCGCGACCTGCCGCTGCTCGACGGCGAGCTGACCGACCTGCTCACCGGCCTCGTCTGTAAGGGGACGGACGCGGGGCCGGTGGGAAGGGGAGCCGGGCTCTCCGCGGTGCCGCAGAGGTCGCAGTAGCCCTCCTCGATCGTTCCAGTGCAGCCGGGCTGCGCGCAGCGGCTCATCACTTACCTCCGTGGATCGCGCGCTGGTAGTCGTCGACGGCCGCGGCCGCCCTCGTGAGATCGCACGGGGCGCTCCAGAGCAGGGCGCGCGCCCGCTCGTACCGCTCTGCCGCCGCTGGGTCCTCGGCCAGCCCCTTCCGTACGGCCATCGCCTGGCACGCGCCGAGCCGCCCGCGCAGCTCGTCACGCCGGCCCACCAGGCCGTACAGGGCCTTGGCAGTGGTCCGCGCCCGCTCCTCGGCGGCACGGACATCGCTCTCCAGGGCCGTCAGTCGCTTGGCCCGCAGCACCCAGGGGTCGGCCGAGACGTCCAGCGCGGCCAGCTCAGCCGCCAGCGCCTCGACCCTGCTGCGCGGCTGAGCCTGCGGCGGCAGGGCGATCTTCACGACGACCGCGCCGTGGGCCAGCCGCTCCTCGCTCTCCGCCGCGCGTACGTGGTCGAGCGCCGCCACCAGGTTCTCGCGGCGCACGGCGTACTCGGCCTTGACCACGATCGCCTGCTCGTGCTCCGCCCGGCCGGCGGCCAGCAGTCCCGCTATCCGGTCGAGCTCAGGACCGGCGGCGGAGCCCAGCGGGTCCTCGACGACCGCCGCCCGCAACCGCGCCAGCTCCGCCTCCTCGGCGGCGAACACCGTCTCGGGCTCCGCGCTCTCGCCCAGCTCGCGGGCCAGCTCCCTGACCCGGCGCAGGTCGGCGGCGGCCTCGTCGAGCCGGGGGAGTAACGCGTTCCACACCGCGTCGATGTCGTTGAGCGCGCCCGTGACCTCCTGGAAGGCGGTGTCCATCCGGCTCACGGTCGCGTCGAGCGTCAGCCGCTCGTCGGCCTCGGGACGCAGCGAGCGCCGCTCGACCGGCTTGGCCGCCGCGCGCAGCACCACCGACTCGCCCGCCAGCAGCTCGGTGAGTCGCGCGAGCTGGTCCGTTCCCAGCCGGCCGCGGCTCGCCCTGACCTGCTCCGCCTCGCGCAGCACGGCGCGGTAGGCGTCGTACAGGGACCACAGATCGGCCAGCGACTCCCGCGCAGCGGCCCAGCGCCGCTCGGTGGCGCCGCGTAACGACGCGTCCTTGAGCAGCCGGTAGGTGGTGTGGGATTCGAGGTCGAGCAGGTCGCCGGAGATGCGGTCGCGTTCGTCCGCGCGGGCCCGCAGGGCATGATCGGCGCCCTCGCGGCTCATTGGTGGTCCCAGGCTCATCACGCTCCCCGTGAGGAGGCCCCCCGATGCCCCGTTTATACCGCCACAACGGCGGGTTCGACGGCTTTAGGTCGTTTAGCTAGGGGGACCCCTGACTTGTCCCTGATCTAACCCCATGTCGCCTGCAATTGACTTAACGATCTCTTAGCGTTTCAGGCATGGGACGTGTACTTCTGATCATCGCGGCCGTCGTCGCCGCGCTCCTGCTGCTCGGCCCCCTCGTGGGCTTCGTCTTCACCCTGCTCAAGTGGGCGCTCGTCATCGCCGCCGTCCTCTTCGGCGTCGCCTTCCTGTCGAAGGTGCTCAAGAGGACATAGCGTCAGCGGGTTTCCGCGGTCATAGTTGGATGATGGAGGCGCGGCCGGCAGTCGACGACGCCGCGCTCGGGCGCGAGGCCCTGGGCGTGCTCGAGGCGAACTGGACGGGCGCCGGCACCGTGCCCGCACCGGGGCTCTATCCCCACCAGTGGAGCTGGGACTCCGCGTTCATCGTGATCGGTCTGGCCAGGCACCGGCCGGACCGCGCCCGAGACGAGCTGCTCAGCCTGCTGCGCGGCCAGTGGGCGACCGGCATGGTGCCGCACATCGTGTTCCACACCCGCGAGGCGTACTTCCCCGGGCCCTCCGTCTGGCGCTCCCAGGAGCACGACGCCGCGCCGGGCGTGCTCACCTCGGGGCTCACCGCGCCGCCCCTGCACGGGCTGGCGCTGTGGTGGCTCTACCGGCACACCGGCGACGCCGCGTTCGTCCGGGCGACGTACCCGGCGATCGCCGCCCAGCACGACTACCTCGCCGCCACCCGCGACCTCGGCGGCGCGGGCCTGGCCGCGATCGTGCACCCGTGGGAGTCGGGCATGGACGACAGCCCGGCCTGGGACGAGCCGCTCGCCGCCGTGCCCGCCATCCGGTACGGCAACCGCCCCGTCGAGATGGAGGAGCGCCACCCCGGCAGCGACCACGACCGCTACGTCTGGCTCGCCCTGCACTACCGCGACGCCGGCTACAGCCCCGGCTACCTGCGCGACGAGCATCCGTTCGCGGTCGAGGACCCGATGTTCAACGGCATCTGGCTGGCCTCCTGCCAGGCCATGGCCGAGCTGGCGCCGCTCGCCGGCGCCGACCCCGCGCCGCAGCTCGAACGGGCGGAACGCATCAGGCACGCGCTGCTCGACCGGCTCTGGGACGGCTGCTTCTTCGCCAGGGACCTGCGCGCCGACCGGCTCATCAGGGTGTGCACGGTCGGCGCGTTCGGCCCGCTGCTCGATCCAGGGCTGTCCGCCGAGCATGTCCAGGCGGCCGTCGAGGTGCTCGAATCGGCCCGGTTCATGGGGGCCACCGGCTATCCCGTGCCGAGCTGCGAGATCCGCGCCGCCCAGTTCGACCGCACCCGCTACTGGCGCGGCCCCTCCTGGGTGAACACCAACTGGCTGCTGCGCAGGGCGGCCACCGTGCACTCGCTCGACCACCTCGGCCGCCAGCTCGCCCACGGCACCCTCCGCCTCGTCCGCCAGGCCGGGTTCCGCGAATGCTTCGACCCCTTCGACGGCAGCGGGCGCGGCTGCCGCGACTTCTCCTGGAGTGCGGCGCTCACCCTCGACCTGCTCGCGGATAACGTGGTGCAATGAGCCTTTTCCGCCGGCTGCCCGCCGACGTGCGCACCTCGCTGAAGACGGAGCGCGGCGAGCGGGTGCTGACCTTCGCCGCCTCCGCCGACGGCCACGTCGTCGCCACCAACCTCGCCCTCCACCTGTCCGACGGCACGCGGGTGCCGTACGAGGAGATCGACCGGGCGTCGTGGGACGAGACGGGCGTCAGCGTCCTCACCACCGGCGGCGAACGCCACGTCGAGCACATCGCCGAGCCGCGGCTGCTGCCCGAGACCGTGCGCGAGCGGGTCAACTCCACGATCGTGGTCAACAAGCACGTCAGCCTGCCGGGCAGGGGAGGGGTGCGGCTGGTGGCCCGGCGTCCGCCCGGCGGTGAGGTGCTCGGCTGGACGCTCGTCTTCGACGACGGCCTCGACCCCACCGACCCCGGCTTGCGCGCCCAGGCCGAGCAGGCGCTGGAGGGCGTACGGCGGAGCATGGGCGTCTGACCCCTAGGGCGCGTTTCAGAAGTGGTGGGCTCATAGCCAGGTGTCGATCACGGCGATGTGGACGGTCGCTTCGTAGCGCACGGCCAGCTTGTCGAACC